>DAOPYU010000350.1:0-4957 GCA_035353095.1 Candidatus Sumerlaeota bacterium
GCCTTTGAACGATTTTTTTCCATCGGATTGTGAAAAAAATCCGAAAGAGGGGGTTCTCGGCCCGGAAAAGAGGAGAAACCGATCTTTTCTACCCCGGAAAACTCGAAATACCTGGCGCAATGACGCCGCAACCAACGGGTTGCCCCGGCAGGGGCAAAGGTCAGTAGCCGGGGGTGGAGCGAAGCGGAACCCCCGGAAGAAAGTCCCCTCTTACGCGCCCCGGCGGGGCGCAGGGCGGTTTATTGCACGAAACAAGAATTGAAACTCCGATTTTTCCTCCGCCCCATCCGGGGCGGGAAAGATTAGGGGACAGGTCCGGGGGTTCCGCTTCGCTCCACCCCCGGCTACTATCCCGCGCCCCTGCCGGGGCGCTTTCATTCAACCTCAGAAATGTTCGCAGTTTGTGTAGATTCCGCGAGAGAGTGGTACGAAAACCACTCTTCCGAGGCGGGCGTTCCCTGTTCCACGCCCCGCATTCCGAAGTTTACTCCTCACATTCCCGCAGTCACCCTGCCCACTCTGTGCTTGACCGTTCGGGGGAAAGTGGGGAAGATGGCGTCGCGTAACCAGCCGGAGGCTTCACGGCGCGGAATCGGTTGCGGGGACGTCCCAGGGTCCGTGGTGTTCAATCCAGTCAGGTTCGGGTCTTATGAAGGGGTACGCGCTCCTCATCGCCGGTACTGTTTTGTGCATCGCCCTGATCGGCGTGGGGCTGACGCAATGCAGCAACTGTCCCTACCGAAAGGGCGAAGTCGCGGAAAAAACCCGGTATTTCTGGCTTCTGGCGCCCACCACCAAACTCGATCCCGCCCGCGCCTATTACGACCACGAAGCGCTGACGATCGACAACATCTACGAATCTCCCTTCGAGTACCATTACCTCAAGCGTCCCTACGAGGTGGTTCCGCTGACGTGCCAGGAAATCCCCCGGCCCGAATATTTCGACGCGGCGGGCAACCGGCTCGACGCGAACACTTCGATCAGCCTCATTGCGCGGGTCGAGTACACCATCCGGCTCAAACCGGGAATTCTGTATCAGCCGCATCCCTGTTTTGCGCGCGATGGGGACGGACGTCCCCTCTATCGCAACCTGAAACCGGAGGATGTGCGCGAGTACGAGACACCCAACGATTTTCCCGTGAAGGACACGCGCGAACTGGTGGCCGAGGATTACGCGCTCGGAATCCGGCGTCTGGCCGACCCGCGCACGCAATCGCCCATGCTGTCGATTCTGGAACGCAACATCCTGGGCCTGACGGAGCTGCGCGAGACGTATGAAAAAAACCTGGCCGAGGCGCGGAAGAAAAAGTCGGGGGCGAACGGCGAGGGCGAGTGGAACGAAACGCAGGCGCCCATCCCGATGGACCTGATGGCGCCGGAGTTCCCCGGGATTCAGGTGCTCGACCGGCACACGTTCAAGGTGGTCCTCAAACGACGCTACCCGCAGATTCTCTACTGGATGGCGATGCACAGTTTCTCGCCGATTCCGCAGGAGGCGCTGGATTTTTACGATCAGCCGACTCTGATCGCGAAACAGATTGTGCTGAACCGCTGGCCGGTGGGGACGGGACCGTTCTACATGGAGGAATACGACCCGAACCACCGGATCGTCCTGAAGCGCAACCCGAACTATCACCCCGACTTCTATCCCACGGAAGGGATGCCGGGGGACCGCGAGGCGGGGTTCCTCGACGACGCGGGCCAGCGGATGCCCTTTGTGGACCGGGCGGTGTTCTACATCGAGCAGGAGGCGGTGCCGCGCTGGAACAAATTCCGCCAGGGGTACTTCGACGAGGAAGAGAACTGCACCTCGGACGTGTTCGAACAGGCGATGGCCATGTCGGCGCGGGGGGAGGCGGACCTGTCGCCCGAGATGCGCGAACGTGGGGTCCAGATCAACACATCCGCCGGCATGTGGATCCGCAATTTCGCGTTCAACATGCTCGACGAAGTGGTGGGGGGATACACGGAAGAGAAGTGCAAACTGCGCCAGGCGATTTCGATCGCGCTCGACTCGAACGAATATATCGACATCTTCGAGAACGGGCGGGGGGTGCTCGCGCAGAGTATTCTGCCCCCCAGTGTCTTCGGAGCGGAGGCGGGCGAAGCGGGGACCAACCCGTTCGTGAACGCGTGGGACCCGGTGCGCCAGCGCCATGTACACAAGTCCATCGAGGAAGCGAAACGTCTGCTGGCCGAGGCGGGATACCCCGGCGGGCGCGGGCCGGACGGCAAGCCGCTGACGATCTACCTGGACCACCAGATGGGCAACAACCCCTCGTTCGTGGCGCAGAACGAGTGGTTCCGGCGGCGGCTCGATAAGATCGGGATCAATATGGTCGAGCGGCCCACGGACCTGAGCCGGTTTCGCCAGAAGGTGGACACGGGCAACTGGCAATGCCAGCGGTCGGGATGGATCGCGGACTATCCCGATCCGGAAAACTTCCTCGCGCTGCTCTACAGCAAGAACATGAAGGTCAAAACGCTGGGTGAGAATGTGGTGAATTACGAAAACCCCGAGTACGACCGCCTGTTCGAGCAGATGGAGGGGATGGAGAACGGTCCGGAACGCCAGGCGATCATCGACCGGATGATCCGCATCACGCAGCACGACGCGCCGTGGGTCTGGGGGTACTTTCAGGTCAATTACCTGATGTCGCACACCTGGCTCAAGAACGCCAAATACCACGACGTGGGAAAAGGGGTGGTGAAGTTCCGCCGGGTGGACGCCGAGGAGCGGCTGCGCCTCCAGCGGGAGTGGAACCGTCCGGTGGTGTGGCCGGTGGTGACGGTCCTGTCGGCGGTGGCGGCGGTGGTGTTGCCGGGGATCGTGATCTACGACCGGCGTCGGAAGCGGGGAGGTTGAGGGCCATGCTGACGTATCTGATCCGCCGCATCTGTTATGCGCTCCCGATCCTGATCGGGGTGAACCTGTTGACCTTTCTCCTGTTTTTCTTTGTCTATACGCCGGAGGACCTGGCCAAGACGGCCGTGGGAGAGAAACACGCCTCGCCCGAACAGATTCAATCCTGGATGCGCGAGCATGGGTATGACCTGCCGCGCTTGTGGAATGGCGGGGAAACGGGGACGGCCCGGTTGACCCGGACGATCTTCTGGGAGAAAAGCGTGTCGCTCTTCTTTTTCGACTTCGGCAAGTCGGACGCGAACGACGCGCGGATCGGCGAGGAGATCCGGCGGCGCATCGGGCCGTCGCTCTCGATCACGGTGCCGATGTTTCTCATCCCGCTGGTGCTCAACACGGTGGTGGCGATGTTCGTGGCGTTTTACCGGGGGACGTATATTGATTTCTCAACGATGATCCTGTGTGTGGTGCTCATGTCGGTCTCGATCCTGTTCTACATTCTGTTCGGACAGTTTGTGCTGGCGCGCTGGCTCAAGTTGCTGCCGGTCTCGGGGTTCGATTCGGGATGGCAGCGCATCCAATTTGTGGCGTTGCCGGTCTTGATCGGTGTGGCCGCGACGCTGGGGCAGGGGATTCGATATTACCGGACCCTGTTCCTCGAGGAGATCAACAAGGATTACGTCCGCACGGCGCGGGCCAAGGGGTTGAGCGAGGGGGTGGTGCTTTTCAAGCACACGCTGAAGAACGCGCTGATCCCGATCCTGACGTCGGTGGTGGTGATGATCCCGTTCCTGATCACAGGCAACCTGCTGCTGGAACAGTTTTTCTCGATCCCGGGTCTGGGCAGTTACCTGATCCTGGCGATTCAGACGCAGGACTTTGCCGTGGTCCGCGCGATGGTGTATCTGGGCGCGATTCTGTATGTGTCGGGCCTGATTCTGGTGGATGTTTCATACACGCTGGTGGACCCGCGGATTCGGTTGAGTTGAGAAAGACGCCTTTATGGATGGATTGAAAACAGGGCTGGATTCTTTGAGGACGACCTGGGCGACCGTCTGGGGACAGTGGAACTGGTATGTCCAGGACGCGATCGTGGCCGGTCTGGTTCTGGGGGCGCTGGCGCTGGTGTGGCAGTTGAGCCGGCGCGAATACTGGCGGCTGGCGTATCGCGAGGTGGTGAAGCGCCGCCTCGCCGTGGTCTCGTTCGGGATCATGTGCCTGTATGGAACCCTTGCGCTTCTGGACAGTGTCGGGTGGCATCCGCCCCTGCGCGACGCAAAAGGCACGATCATGACCACTCCGGAGGGGAAGACGATCTGGGACCCGAAGGGGCTTTCACTGCTCGATTACCTGCTGCGGGACATCCGCGCGCGTGAGGAAAAGACTTTCTCGGCGCCTCTGGCCCGCGAGCAGTTCACCTCGGAACTGATGGTGGACGAACAGGGCCAGACCCGCATGGGACACCCGCCCCTGCAATATCCGGGACAGCACCCGTTCGGGACCGACAAGGTCGGGAGCGATGTGTTGTACCTGAGCCTGAAGGGCATCCGGACGGGGATCGTCATCGGAGCGGTCACGACACTCCTGGCGATTCCGTTCGCGATTCTGTTCGGCCTGCTGGCGGGGTACTTCGGCGGGTGGGTGGACGACGCGATCCAGTATTTCTACACGGTGCTCTCGTCCATCCCCAACGTGCTGGTGATTGTGGCGTTCATGGTGATTGCGGGACGCGGGTTGCCGCAGTTGTGCCTCGTGATGGGGATCACGTCGTGGACGGGCCTGTGCCGGGTGTTGCGCGGCGAGACGATGAAGCTGCGCGAGATGGAGTTCATTCAGTCGGCCCGGGCGATGGGTGTGCCCGCGTGGAAGATTCTGGCGCGGCACATCGTGCCGAATGTGCTGCACGTGGTCCTTATCACGGCGGTGCTGCGCTTCTCGGACCAGGTGCTGGCCGAGGCGGCGCTGACCTACATGGGCATCGGGGTGGACCCGTCGGTGACCATCTCGTGGGGACAGATGATTGTGGACGCGCGGCTCGAGCTGGCGCGCGATCCGGTGATCTGGTGGAAACTGGTCGCCGCGTTTGTGTTCATG
>DAOPYU010000351.1:0-4952 GCA_035353095.1 Candidatus Sumerlaeota bacterium
GGGTTCTGAAAAATCGGCGAGGAATGGCGAAAAATGCAGGGGTTTTCACTCTGGACTAAGCGGAACTATGCCGCTGTGGGATGACAGTGACAAAAAGCCCTTATTGTGGGACACTTCCGGAAGAATGGAAGTGGGGCTGGAATTGCTACAGGTGGGCCGGGAACTCCCCTCGACCTTAAAAAGGGTATAGTGTCACCCGATTTCATAGTGTCACCCGATTTCCCGATTTCCGATTTCGCCGATTTGCGATTTCGATTTCCAATACACCCGATTTACAATCGGCATGGACGAATCAATCAGGCATGAAGGGGGATGGGATGATGCTGACACGGCGCGAAATGCTCAAGGGCGGATTGCTGTTGGGGATGGGGGCGATGGTCTGCCCGTGGGCACCCTCCGCCGGGGCGACGGAGGGCGTGACCGCTCTGCGCCGTTATCATCTCTCGATCTCCGCCGATGCCCTGGATAAGGACCCGGCATTGCTCGATATGGCGCGCGAGGCCGGGGTTACCGACATCTGGCTGACTGGTTTCCTTTACGGCCACTGGTACACCACGCCCGAGCGGATCGGGGACTGGATGCGGCGGGTGCGCGCTGCCGGGCTGGCCGCGCACATCATCAACGTCCCGCTGGGCCACCCCGAGTATAACTTGCAGGCGACCAGCGCCGGCGCGCTCTCGCCGACGGCCAACATCGCCACCCCGCCCGGCCGTTGGAAAACCGGCCGCCGTCCCGATGGGCGCGAATGCGCCGGCGTGTCGCTGCACGAGCCGGCCACCGCCGAGAATGTGGCCGCGATCGAACGGCTCAAGCCCTTCGACCCGGGCATCATCATGCTCGATGACGACTTCCGCCTGGCCCCCGCGCCGGGCGATATCGGCGGGTGCTTCTGCGCCGAGCACCGCGCGCGCTTCCTGGCTAAACATGGGTATGGCGAGAGCCAGTGGGCGGAGCTGCTCAACGCGGTGGGGCGGCGCGAGCTGACGCCCATCCTGCGTGCTTGGCTGGAGGACGCCTGTGACGAGCTGACTGCCAGCTTCCGCGCGCAGGCGGCCGCGTTGGCCCCGGAGGCTCGCCTGGGCACCATGGTCATGTTCATGGGCTCGGAACGCGCCGGCATCCGCCTGGCCGATTACCGCGACGTGCCGCTGCGCGTGGGCGAGATGATGTTCGACGACGCTTCGTTCGGAGCGGTCCGGAACAAGACCAGCGAGCTGTTCAGCGCCCTCTTTCACCGCCGCTTTGCCCGGCCCGAGCTGGCCTTCAGCGAGACGACCGCCTACCCGCCCGACCGGCTTTCGGCGGCCAACATGGCGGCCAAACTGACCATCTCGACGATCAGCGACGTGCGCAACACGATGTTTATGAGCGGGCTCGACGCCTTTCCGCGCACGCACTGGGCGACGCTGGGGCCGGCGATGAAACGCCAGGCCGGGCTGCACGCGGCCGTGGCCGGTCACGCCGCGCGCGGCCCCTTCAAGCACTACTGGGGCGAAGAGGCCCGCTATGTGGGCGACGCCGAGCCCTACAGCCTCTTTTTGGCGAGCGGTGTCCCCTTCGAGGTCTGCGCCGAGCCGGCCCGTGAGGGGTGGACCTTTCTCGGTGAGGCCGACGCGCGGGCGGTGGCGGCGGGGCGGCTCAAGAGCCCCGGCACGCAGTGGGTCGTCCGGAACGCGCCGGCGGCGGACGGGCGCGCCGTGTCGGAGACGCTGGAGGCGCTGTGGGCCTTCAAGCGCGAGATCCGGCCGCAACTCGGCGCGGTTCCCTTCGTTGAAGAAGAAACGCCGGTGGTCTGTGCCTGGTATCCCACCGCGCGCGCGGTCCTTCTCTGGAACCTGAGCGAGGAACCCAGGCCGGTGACTCTGCGCTGGAAAGATACGTCCCGCCCGGTCACCCTCGGCCCGCTCGGCAGCGACATCATCCGCGATCTCGGGTAGGTCGCGGGCCAACGCGACAAGACGCACGTCGATAACCACCCCCAAGGGGGTGTCCAGAGCCGGTGACCCGGAAGGGGGATAAATAGGTACGGTGTCCCCGGATTTTGGATTTCGGATTTTGTGTCCCCGGATTTCAGAGGAAATGAAATCTATGCTAAAGAATTCGTATAATAGGGAAATATTTGAAGTTTTCCCAGGTGCTGTTGAAGCCACTCTGGAAGATGTTTATTTTGCAGGATGGTTTCGGGTTAGTAATGAAGTGAATTGAGACATTGAGTCGGAAGGAATAGATTTATTCGGACGATAGGAGAGGGAGAGAGGAATGAATACTATAGATTTTCAGAAAATAATCTTTTTGTGCGGACTTGGTCTTATTCTGTTGTTTGGGATGTTCCAGGACGTGGCAGCATTTTCTCAAAACAAAGACAATTCGCTTGCTGTGAATCCTGTTGAAAAATCCCCGGCTATTGAAAGAAGAAATTGGGCTATCGAGTATCCGAAATTGGTGCCACTCGGATTTGTGGAATCTCCTAACGACTATAATGCCTCTGGTGATTTTCGTCAGACGAGAATTCTTCTGCGCGATTTCTTGGATGCGTTGAATCTCAAGTTTGAATCCTTTTCTGTTTGGACGTCCTTCTCGTCTGGTCCAATGGTTGTCCATCTGAATTATTCAACAGAACTGGATGCGAAAACGGTCGTGTACGTCCGTTTTCTTTCAGACGTGGAGCGGAAAAAGAACGAAGATGGATTTGTTTCGATAGTTATTCGCCAGGAGACACAAGCGGATCGCTCTGAGATGAGTCGACATCTACTTAGAAAAGGAACTGTTTCTTCGTACGATTTGAGGGCACGGCATTTTCAAATGATAAAGCCGGGAGAATGGATACGAGGAGACATCCGGATTGGAGAGATGGTTGAACTCTTTAACTATGACATAGACCAGTACAAACTGGAACGCACATCTCCTGGATTTTACAAACTCTTTATTCCCGGGATAAGTTCAAAAATTTCTTTTCAGTTACCATCGTTCCAAACAATTTCCTCTCTGAAAGATTTGCCGCTGGATACGATGACAACCATCACAGTGACTGGCGCGACACCTGCATCTCTCTTTCCTGCTTATCCGGATCTGAAACCCGATCTGGCTTGTACCCTGTTGGATGCAGGATTCGAGTATAAAGAAGGGGGACGATTTGAGAAGTGTGGTCTGACCTTCGGAGAGGCGAAAGCGATAACCCGGAGCCATAAGCCCATCGAATATGGAGGAAAAAAACTAAAGGAATTAAAGCCTCAACGCGAAGCGAGGTCTGATCTGGGACAAGCGTCTATTGTCTTCGAGTCATGGGAAGTCGCCCCCACCTGGTCGGACGACACGAAGGTGGATGTGTATGTGTACATCCACCCGCAGATGGATGACGTGGTGAAGGGGCTTCTCAAGAAGAAGCCGTAACCGGTGTAAATCAGGTGACATCTATGATAAGTCCTCGTCAGAAATCGGGGGACATCCCGAATTCCAGCGGCTCTCTTCCAATCCCGCTTGACACGCTTCTCCGCCTTTTTGAATTCGCAGGTTAATAGGGCTCGACTGACCCCTGTCATTACTCCGGGGTTTCCGCACCACGTCATCGCTTGCGTTGGACTCCTTGTGAATTAGAGTTTCAGGAAAATTTTCTTTTTGTAGAGGAAATACAGAATCAGCCAGTTCACCGACAGAATTCCTGCGTTTTGAATGATGGAAAACCAGGGCTTAGAAAGAAGATTCTCCAGACCGCCGACAAAGAAGTTGGCAATATCCTCCACTTCGACAATGCGCTGGAGCATATAGATGGTGATTGAATTCAAACCGATTACGCGGAAGCATGTCGCCCATTTGCGCCAACCCTTGACATCTATGATCCAATAGAAGAGCGCCATCATCGCCACCGAATAACCGGCAACCGCGCAGACGAAAGAACTCGACCAGAGTTTTTTGTTGATCGGCATCACAGTGTTCCATGCCAGGCCGATGGCAATGAGCGCGACTGAAGCCCCTGCCATATAGAGGGTCTTCCTGTTTCCCGAATATTTGCCGCTGCGAAGCAACTCTCCCGTGAACATGCCCAGCATGGCCGTAACAATCGCGGGAAGTGTGCTCAACAAACCCTCAGGATCGAAGAACTTGTTCTGATAGAGGTGATTCGGATACAGACAGCGGTCAATATAGCCCACCAGATTCCCCTCGTACGAGAGCGGACTCGTACCGGCAGGAGCATCGGGAGCCCCAACGAGACAAAGCAACAGGCTGTATCCGATCAGAATCGAGGCCGCAATCCCCATGCGAACCTTGCGAGTGCAATAGATATAGAGAATAGCGGCAAACATCCAGGCCAGACCAATGCGTCCCAACACGCTCCAGATGCGAACCGTGGACCATTGCAGGTCGAACAGGCCATTATACACCAGGCCAAGCAGGAACAGTGTGAGGCCGCGCCTGATGGCTTTCCAGAGTATTTTCGTGCGGGAAGCGCCTTTCTCCTGCTGCGCAGCCAGTGAGAAAGGAAACGAGCAGCCCGCAATAAAAAGAAACAGCGGGAAGATGGTGTCGTGGTGAACCAGGCCGTTCCAGTCCACATGCTCCATATGGGCATTGATCGCATTGCTCAAGGCGCCACCCGGCCACAGCGCGCACAGAGACATGACCAGTGGGGCAAAGCCCATGATGAACATCATATCGAAGCCTCTCAGGGCATCGAGCGATTCCAGCCTGCCAGAAGTTTTCATGATTTCAAAGCCTCTCCCAGAATTGACTGTAAAGTGAATCACTGAACCGCCCTCTCACGGGCGGGTGCAGGAGACTAAAAAATGAAGGCATCGGCCGTTTCCTGTAGATCGTATTCGGTGACACACATGCCTCAGCGCTTCAATCGAATCCGACAATCAGACGAACCATTGATTTTGTCAAGATGAATACTGAGCCCTGTCAACGCATAATAGAAATGTCACCTGTTTGTGCATTTTAGAAATGTCACTTTG
>DAOPYU010000352.1:0-4948 GCA_035353095.1 Candidatus Sumerlaeota bacterium
GGTCGACCAAACAAGGAAAGCGACCTGGGTGACATATGTCAAGAAGGTAGGGGTTCCCCAATCATAGTGTTTGCTTCTGTTGGGGCACCCCTTCAGGGTGGGAAATTTGTAATCTCTCTTCCGTGGGTTCCCTTCGGTCACCCACGGCTCAAGGACGGTCCCTTCGGGACCAATTATTCATACACCATTGGGACAAATCTTTTGAAACACACTCTATCTCCCAACTCAGCTTTCCGGGGAACCGCTTCTTTCTTGCACTCACGAGAAAAGGGCCCTACCCGCGAACCAGTGTCTCAACCGCGCATCCGGCCAGGAAAAGCAGGCTGATCACCGCATTGAAGGTGAAGAAAGCCGGTCCCACGCGCGAGAGGTCGTGCGCCCGCACGAGGAAGTGCTGCGCGGTCAGGAGAGTCAGACAGATCGCCCCGGCGCCCCAGGCCCCCCCCCCCAGATCGCTGGTCCAGAGAAACCCCGCGAAACACACCGCAGCCAGCGCGTGCGTTCCCCGGGCAATCCAGAGAGCGCGGGCAATACCCAGTCCCGACGGCAGCGAAAAAAGTCCCTCGCGCCGGTCCACCTCGGCGTCGAGCGTGGCGTAGAGAATGTCGAATCCCGCCGTCCAGAAAAGGACCCCCAGTCCCAGCGAAACCGGCAGCCCCGCGAGGGTCCCCCGCACCGCCACCCACGCGCCCAGCGGCGCCAGACCCAGCGCCAGACCCAACACATAGTGCGTGGCGCGCGTGAAGCGCTTGCAGTGCGAGTATCCCAGCAGAATGGCCACCACTGCGGGCGCGCAGAGCAGACAGAGTCCGTTGAGCATGGCGGCGCAGAACAGAAACGCCGCGCCCGACAGGATCACAAAGCCCCAGGCAAACCGGACCGTCAGCAGCCCGGCGGGCAGGGCCCGGTCGCGCGTGCGCGGGTTGCGGGCGTCGAACGCGCGGTCCACGACGCGGTTGTAGGCCATCGCCATCGAACGCGCCGCCACGCACGCCGCCACGATCCAGAAGGTGACCCAGAGGGAAGGCCAGCCCCTCGCGGCCACCAGCATCGCCGACAGCGCAAACGGAAGCGCAAACACACTGTGGCGGAACTTGATCATCTCCAGCACAACGGCCAGTTTGGCCGCCATCCCGCGTGGCGCCTCCACCGGGCGCGGCGGCGGCACAATCGAAGGGTGACGCAGGGCTTCTTCCCGACCGGCAGGAGGAGGGGGGGGGATTGGACTCTCGTTCATCGTACATTTCCCAGAAAGGAGGTTTCATTTCCCAGAAGAGTCGCCGCCATCGCCCCTCTCGAACGAGTGTTCAAGGAAGAGGTCCGCCGTTAGCCATCCCCCGGGAAGGGGCTCTCGATCGAAGATAGAATCCTGTAAGGACGGGTTTGAAACCCGCCCCTACAGAGAATTCCGATTCGGAAAACTCAGAACAGGGTCGGGCAAGAAAGTGACAGCAAGAACGCACTTCCCCTGGTCGCGTGCCCGACCTGGCCGCCCCGAGGGGAGGACTCGGATTCACCCGCCCCCCTCAGGACTCGTTCTCATGTTATCACGCGGCCACGCGTTGTCCATTCGAAAGCGGCCCAGTCTCTATCCGTTTCCAAGAGTTCTTCATTGCCCGCGAATGGTGAAGTTGTCGTTTGAGGGAGATGCCGGGAAGTCCCCCATCCTGCAAAAGTGGGGATGGTCCAGAGGTGGCACGGGCGTCCCATCCGTGAAGGGCCGGCATTTTCGTGTCGTGTCGGCAGGACCGGGATTTTCGGGGCTTTTTCCCGGAGTCCCGACATGGGCGAGACGCCCATGCCACCTCAAAACCGCCTTCCTTTCGGTGTGAAAGTCCGAAGATGGAAGATGCGGGTTTGACAACGAGGAGTTCCTGCTATCCGTTTCCTCCGCGAACTCCCGCGTTCCGAAAACGCCTCGAATTTCCCGACATTTCCCTTGCATTCTTCGGGGGAAGTGGCTATATAAACAGTTCCCTGACGGCGTCCGAGTGGGAAGGGACGGGTTGGGTAGTGTGTGCCGGGATGGCGGAATTGGCAGACGCGCAAGACTAAGGATCTTGTGGGAGAAATCTCGTGGGGGTTCAAGTCCCCCTCCCGGCACCAAAACAAAGAACATTGAAAACAATAGAGTTGTACAATATAAGGACGTGATCCAGAATCGCGTCCTTCTCCTTTTGTCGCCCCGTTTTCGCCTGATTTGCAGCCCGCTCATGGAAAGATTTTTTCGGGGGGATACGAACGCAATCGTTATTGATCGCCGGCCTCCCCCTTTCCGGATACCATCTGGCTACCTGATACAATCCGTATCCAGCAAGGTTTTCCCGGGTCCCATGCGGACAGAACTCTTTGAGAAATGTCCTAATTGCGGTTTGCGGGACAATTTCAACGCGCAGTATGGATACGAAAGAGTTTTTACGCGCTGCCGGGCCGCCCGCCGCAATGTTTTCTTATCGCAGCACAGAGCACACGCCCGATAAAGAGGGGGTTTCCGATCAGGTAGCGTTTCCAGAGACGGGCGGGTTCGAGGACGAGGCGGAAGAGCCACTCGAGGCCGAGGCGGCACATCCAGCGCGGGGCGCGAGGACGGCCCTGGCCCGAGTATTCGAACAGCGCGCCCACGCACCAGAGGCGGGCGGGCGCGAGCGCCCCGGCCCAGCGTTCGACCCAGATTTCCTGACGCGGCGAACCCATGCCGACCAGGACAACATCGGGTTCGGCGTGGACGATTGTCTCGATCAGGGCGGCCTCCTGCATTTCGTTCAGAAACCCGTGGGAGGTCCCGACCACCTGGAGACCGGGCGCCGCCTCGCACCAGAGGCGGGCCGTCTCCTCGGCGATACCCGGCTGTCCCCCGATCAGAAACAGGCGCAATCCCCGTTCGGCGCAGCGCTGGCAAAAGGGAACGATAAAATCCCCGGCGGTGACCCGTTCCGGCGCTTCGAGTCCCAGAAACCGCGCCGCCCACACGACCGATTGTCCGTCGGCGTAGAGGAGGTCGAAACGCCCGAGGCGTTCGCGCTGCGCCGGATCGCTCGAAGCCAGATTGACCATGTGGGCGTTCAGGTATCCGACCGTCCGGGGCCAGGAAACGGTTTCCCGGTTCCCGGTCCGCACCGGCCGCGCCAGCCATTCGAGCAGTTCCGTCTGGGACAGGAGCGCGAGCGGGAGTCCCAGAAACATCCCGGTCCCGAGGCGGGAGGGCCCCTCCACTAAAGAGGGAACGTCAGGCGCGCCAGAGGGAATCGGTTTGTTTTCGAAGGAAGGAACGGACATTTTCGGTACCTGTCGGCAATAGGTCGGATAGGACAGATGGAACCGATCTCATTTGCGACCGATCTCATTCCGGGTATTGGCGTTATCCGTCAAACATCCCCGCGAAACACCCTGGATCGCGCAAGACGCCCGGGCCTCACACGATTCGCCCAAACTGGCGGTCCAGTTGGTCCTTGCGCAGGAGCGTCATGGTGGGGCGCCCGTGCGGGCAGGTGAAGGAGACGCGCGCCTCGGCCAGTTCGTGGAGGAGCGCGCGCATTTCGTCCGGATGCAGCGTCTGACCCGCGCGGATGGCGGTGTGGCAGGCCATGCGGATCAACGCCTGATCGCGCAACTGCGCCAGCCCCTTGCCGCTCAGGTCCAGCTCCTGATATTCGTCAATCAGATCGCGAACAAGCGCCGACACGTTGATCGAGTCGAAGTCCGACGGCAACGCCGTCACGGAAAACCCTCCCGACTCTTCGGATTGAACCTCGACCCCCATTTCGCGCAGGATCGGCAGCAACGCCTCGATCGCGCCAGCTTCCGCCGGCCCCACTTCGAGGGGGATCGGGAGGAGGAGGGTCTGAACCTGAATCGGCGCCCCCTCGCGCGAACGGGCGCGCAGACGGTCGTAGAGCAACCGCTCGTGCGCGGCGTGCTGGTCAATCACCAGAAGGTCTTCCCCCCACTCGGCCACGATATAGGTCCGCGCCACCTGACCCAGCGGGATCGGCTCGATCCCTCCGTCGCGGTGGAGGCACCCGACGAACGGCTCCTCCGATTGGGACGCTGGAATTGGGGCGCTCGGGGGTGTCCCCGCTTCGGGTTCGTACGGGAAAGCTTCTGCCATCGAGTTCAGAGCCGGGGATAAACCTCGATCGGGGGACTGGTTTGAACCGGCATCTTCCGGTCCGCTTACCTTCCAGTCTCCGGAAGGCGACGATCGTCTTGCCGGAAACGAATGGGGCGGGAACAGATCGCGCGACTGGGTCGAAAATCCACTCCCTCCCGGCCGTCCACCCGATTGGGGGGAAAAGGGAACAACCCCTTTTGGAGAAAAGAGGAAGGGCAGCGAGGGATCGTCCGCCGGATACGAAACGGTTGAACGAGACCCGCCGGAACGCGCCTGAGACGGTATCCCCCGGGAGAAATCGTCGCCCCCGTCCTGCGGGTTTTCTCCGCCGGATTCAGATTGTTGCGCGCCCAGGAGCGCGGCGGCCCCTTCGGCAAACGCCGGCGAGGGCGCGGTCAGTTCCAGGGACGGCATCAGGTTGTGACTGACCAGGGCGTCGTGGATGGCCCGGTGCAACAACCCCGCCACCTTGCGCTCGTCCTCGAAGCGGACCTCATCCTTCGTGGGATGGACGTTGACGTCCACCTCGGCCAGGTCCACCCGGATATCGAGCACGACGACCGGAAAGCGGTTCTTCATCAGAAGGCCCTGATACGCCTCCTGAATGGGGAAGGCCATCTGGCGGGCGGCGATCGGACGCCCGTTGATCATCAGGTACTGCCAGCGCCGGTCCTTGCGACTCGCCTCGGGGCGGCACACGAACCCCTCGACGCGCAAACCGGCCCGCTCGAACCGCACCGGAATCAACTGTCCCTGAACGGCGGGGCCGAGCATCTCCTCGATGCGCGAACGCAGATCCTGCCCGGCGGGCAGGTCGAACCGCACCGCGCCGTCGCG
>DAOPYU010000353.1:0-4933 GCA_035353095.1 Candidatus Sumerlaeota bacterium
GTTGTTGCCCAGCGCGCCGATCGTCCCCGCCGTGTGCGAACCGTGCCCGTGGTCGTCCATCGGGTCGCCGTCGCCGTTGATCGCGTCGTACCCGTAAACGTCGTCCACATACCCGTTTCCGTCGTCGTCAATCCCGTTGCCCGGAATTTCCCCCGGGTTCACCCAGCGGTTGCCCGCCAGGTCCGGGTGGGTGTAATCCATACCGGAGTCCACATCGGCCACGATGATGTCCGATGCGTCGTTCACGCGGTCCCACGCCTCCGTGGCGTCAATGTCATCATCCTTCGTCCCACCCGACTGGCCGATGTTGTAAAGCCCCCACAGATCGCCAAACCGAGGATCGTTCGGCGTGGCCTGGAGATGGCGCACGTAGTTCGGCTCGGCGTAGAGCACCTGCTGCGACTGATTGATCGCCTCGAGCGCCGCGTTCACCCCCTGTGTGGCGGGGATCTCGACCAGCGCCAGCCCCGGCACCAGCGTGTATTTGCGAACGATCTTCGCGCCGTTCACCCCGCTCAGCGCCTGTATCTGAGCCGCCGAATCCACCGAGGCGGCAAACCGCACCAGAACATGGCGCGATTCAAGTTCCGCCGTGGAGTCAATCCCCGCATAGGGCCGCTTGCGGACCGGGGACACCTTCGAGGTTCCGACCAGGGGAACCGTCGAAGCGCCCGCCAGAATCGGGCTCGTCGGTTTGCTTACGCCCGGTTGCAACACCTGAGCCTTCCCGGAAGAAGACGCCGACTCCGCCACATCAACTGCGTCGTTGCGGACCGATTGGGCGACGCTTTCCGCCGTCAACGCCCCACAGAAAAGCAGGGCAGCTCCCAGCGAAGCAACAATGAATCTCCACATTCCACGCATAACAAACCTCCTCGGTGTACTTTTGCGCCGGGGACCAAGAATCCCACACGCGCCTCTCGACAAGTGACAATTTCTTTCAACAAATAGGCCTTCTGGAACTGTTTGACATTTTTCAGGGACAATCTCCCTGCCGCGGCTCATGCTCGTTTCCCCCACACATATGTCCTCGGGGACAGATTCTACCTGCGAGATCCTGCCCTAAAACATCGTATGAGATGGATGCGAAATATCGCGGAAAAAAACTCCTGTGCGGCTCGAAACAGGCGGAAGGAAACACAAAAAGAGGGGACTGAGGGAACAACATGACACAAAACGGGCACCCATCGGTTCTCTCCTGTTCAACCCGTTATCTTGCAACCACTCCAAGATTCCATTCGCCTTATATCGAAAATTCGTCATTTTATCAACAAAAAAGCGGCGGAAAGCGTCAAAAAATCGGCATCTTCACCCCGTTCGGAAGAAGAAGAACCGGGCCATCCTACCCGCGGAGGCCTTCCATTCCCCAGAAAAGAACGCCTCCATTCCCCCGTTAACTCAAGACAAAACAACCCCTTACCCTCTCTCCCCAAACAGGACCTCACGGAATTTCGCCCTTCCTGTCCCGGGATCCGGCGGCTTTGACATTGCCTTTTAGCAAAGGCTTGCGTAGAGTGAGAATCTGTGATTTCCCGACTGAAACGGGACAATCATTTTTTCATCAAAAGAAACCGCCCGCAGGGCGGAACGGAACAGGGCGGACGAAAGCGTGGGGAATCGGCAGAAAATAACGGCGCTGGTATTGACTCAGAATGTCGAGGACCTGATCGGCCCCTGCCTGGAATCCGTCCGCTGGGCCGATGAAATCCTCGTCGTGGATTCTTTCAGTACCGACCGCACCGCCGAAATCGCCCGCCGCTACGGCGCGCGCGTCCTCGAACACCCCTACCAGAACTACATCGCCCAGAACAACTGGGCCATCCCCCAGGCCACCCATCCCTGGATCATCTCCGTGGACAGCGACGAACAGGTCACGCCCGAACTGCGCGACGAAACGCTCCGGATTCTGACCGAAGGCCCCCGCTTCAACAGCTACATCGTGCGCCGTGACAACTACTTCATGGGCCACCAGCTCCGCTATTGCCTGCGGGGCGACCACGAGTGCCGCCTCTTCCTGCGCGACAAAGCGCGCTTCCCCGATCAGGAGGTCCACGCCAACCCGGAAGTCGAGGGTCCGGCCGGCCACCTCAAGGGCGCGCTGCTCCATTTCTCGTTCCGTTCGTTCGAGCAATACATCCCGAAGTTCCACGCCATGAGCACCCGGGCGGCACGCGACCGTTTCCGCCGGGTTCGTCGGGTCGGGGTCTTTCACCTCGTCCTGCGTCCGCTCGGGCGATTCTTCAAACAATACGTCCTGAAAATGGGCTTCCTGGACGGGCGCGCCGGCCTGGTCTTCTGTGGCCTCTCGGCGTTCAGCAGCTTCCTCAAGTACGCCAAACTGTGGGAAATGCAGGAGTGCCAGGAAAAAACCGGAACCCCTTCCACGTCCCCCAATCCTCCCGCCAGTTCCGGCGAGCGGCAGAGGTGACGCCGTGAAGAAGATTTTCATCAAGAGTGTCAACTGGGTCGGGGATGCGGTGATGGTGACACCGGCGATTCGTGCCGTGCGCCGCGCGTTCCCGCAGGCCCAGATCACCCTCCTGGCGCGGCCCGGCATCGCGGAGGTCTTCGAGGGCAACCCGGACATTGATCGCCTCTGGGTCGGGGACGAACGCGGCTCGTTCCGCCGCTTCCGCGAAATCGCGGCCCGGATGCGTCACGAACAGTTCGACTGGGGTCTCTCGCTCCCCAACTCGTTCGCGGCAGCCCTCCTGCTCTTTCTGGGAGGGGTGAAACAACGCGTGGGATACGGCCGCGACGGGCGCGGCTTCCTCCTGACCGACGTGGTGAAACCCACCCGAGAGATCCTGGGTATCCACGAGGTCGAGTATTACCTGAACCTCCTCCACGGCGTCTGTGACGTGAGCCAGCAGGAACGGAAACTGATCCTCACACCGCCTTCCACCGCCGAGGCGCAGGCCCTGCGGGTGCTCGAAGAGAGCGGCCTGGCCGACGCGATAAAACAGGGACACCCCCTCGTGGGGATCTGTCCGGGCGCGGCACACGGAACCGCCAAGCGGTGGCTCCCCGAGCGATTCGCGGAGGTGTCGGACCGTCTGGCGGAGCAATGGGGCGCGCGCGGCGTGGTCGTCGGCGCGCCGAACGAACGGGAAGTGGGCCAGCAGGTCGCCGCGGCGGCCCAGCGCCCCATCACCGTCCTGAGCGGCCAGTTCCCCCTCCGGACCCTGATCGCGCTCATCGGCCATTTCCGCCTGTTCCTGACCAACGACTGTGGTTCGATGCACCTGGCCGCAGCGCGCAACGTCCCGCTGGTGGCCGTGTTCGGCCCGACCAAAGACGAAAACACCGCGCCCTACCACCCCGACGCCCGCATCGTGCGCAGCGCAAAGGTGGACTGTCCCGACCACCCCTGCATGCAGCGTCATTGCAAGCGCGAGCACCAGTGCATGACCTCGGTCACGGTGGACGAAGTGGCCCGCGTGGCCGACGAACAGATGCAAATCGCCCTCGGGCAAAATGCGGAGGGAGTACATCGTCCATGACCATCTCCCCCTCCCTCTCGATAGAAAAAATGGCCATCCCCGCCGGACTCAATGTCGTCCATGTGGACGCGGGCCGCGAGTGGCGCGGGGGGCAACGTCAGGCGTTGACCCTGTGCCGGGGCCTCCAATCACTGGGTGTCCCTCAAATGCTCGTCTGCCCCCCCGGTTCTCCCCTGGGTGAAGAAGCCCGCAAAGCCGGGATTTCCGTCGAGCCGATGGCCCTGCGCGGCGAACTCGACCTCTTCTCGGCCTGGCGGTTGCGCCGGCTCCTGACCGCACACGGCGCCACCCTCCTGCACGCCCACGACGCGCACGGGCACGCCGTGGCCTGGATGGCCGCGCGCAAAATGTCCCAGGTCGTTCTGGTCGTCTCGCGCCGCGTGGATTTCGCAATTTCGAAAAACATCTTCTCACGCCGCAAGTACCTCGACCCGCGCGTGCGCTACTTCGCCATCTCGAACGGTGTGCGCGACGTGCTGGTGGACGGGGGCGTCGCGCCAGACCGGATTTTCATCGTCCCCAGCGGCGTGGACCCCGCCCGTTTCACCTTCCTGGTCCCCCGGGACAAAATGCGGCAGGAACTCGGCATCTCCGACGATGTCCCCGTTATCGGAACCATCGGGAGCCTGGTGGACCACAAGGACCACCGCACCCTGATCGCGGCCCTGCCCACCGTGCGCAAACACTTCCCCACCGCCCAGTGCCTGATCGTCGGCGAGGGCGAATTGCGCCCCGAACTGGAACGCCAGATCGCGGAATTGAATCTGAACGATTGCGTCCACCTGATCGGGTACCGCGAGGACGTCGAGACCTTCCTGAGCGGCTTCGACCTGTTCGCGCTCTCGTCGCACCTCGAGGGGTTGTGCACCTCGGTGGCCGACGCGATGCTCTTCCGCCTGCCGGTGGTGGGCACACGCACGGGCGGCGTGCCGGACCTGGTCCGCGACGGCGAAACCGGCCTGCTGGTCGAACCGAAACGTCCCGAAGCGCTGGCCGCCGCAATCGTGCGCCTGCTCGAAGACCCCGCCCTGGCGCAACGACTCGGCGCGGCGGCTGAACGCCACGTTCACAACCAGTTCACCGCCGAGGCGCTGGTGCGCAACTCCGTCGCCGCCTACGGAAAAGTTCTACAGGAACAGAATCGACCCGCATGAAGACTGTCCCTGTTTATTCCATTCTCATCTCCTCAGTCTTCACATAAGGACCCGAAGGGGCCTCCCCATCAGGAGCCGTGGGTGACCGAAGGGAACCCACGGGAAAACACCCAAAACCAAGCGCACCCTGAAGGGGTGCCCCAACAAAACAAGGACAACCCCGCATGACCGATTCCGCCCTTCTCGAAGGCCTCAACCCCCAGCAACGCGAAGCCGTCGTGACGACGGAAGGCCCCGTCCTCGTGATCGCGGGCGCCGGCTCGGGCAAGACCCGCG
>DAOPYU010000354.1:0-4927 GCA_035353095.1 Candidatus Sumerlaeota bacterium
CGGTTCGACCCGTCCGCAGATTTTCGGGAGAGAGGTTTCCCTTCCTCCTGAACGGCCTCAGACATGGGCGTTTTCTCCCGAATCCGGCTGGGTGTCCCCGGTCTTGTTCCCGGTCTCATCGGGCGCGGCTTCTTCGGGAGACTCCTCGAAGACCGGCGGTTCCACCATTCGGACCGCTTTGGGGAGAATCACCGGACGCTGCTTCTGATGCGCTTCGAGAACCGCCGCATAGATTTCGCGCAGGAGCGGAGCCACCACCGTCGGCGCGTACCGGGCATAGACTTTTTCCTGAAGGGCTCGGGCCATTTTCAGCCGTCCGTGGGGATCCTGGATGATTCGATTTATCGCGTCGGCCAGGGCCGTCGTATCGCCGGAGGTGTAGAGAAGGCCCGTTTTTTCATGTTCGATGATTTCCCGGATACTCCCGACATCGCTGGCGATCACCGACACCCCCCAGGCGGCCACGCGCATCAGCGTTTTGCTGCACCCGTTGCAGAAGCCGGTCCGGTAGGGGAGCACGACGACGTCCGAATCCATCAGCAGTTCGTTGACTTTGGCTTCGGTCAGGGCGCCGGGGAAAAATTCGATCAGTTTCTCGATTTCGAGGTCCTTCATCAGGTCCCGCAGGCGCTCGTTCATCTGATTCTGGGCCCCCTCGAGCGACGTGCGCCCTCCCAGACGGATCAGGACCCGCCCCTCGAGGAGCTCGCGTTTGTTCAGGAAGGCGATGGCGCGCAGGAACTCCGGAATTCCCTTGTCGGGCCGGATGAAACCGAACAGCGTGATGTGGGTGTGGTCCATCGGCTGGTGCGGTTGGAGGGGCTCGGGGGGAAGGGTTCCCATAACCACGGGGGGCAGACAGGCCACCTTGCGGGCGAACTCGGGGTATTGCTCGACGAGAAGTCCCGCCCCCCGCCGCGACGGAGCCATGAACACCGCAGCCTTCTCCAGAAGGTCCCGCTCCAGACGTTTCTGGCTGTAGATGGAAAGCGACCGCGAGATGCGCTGGATCAACCGTTCGATGAAACTGGTCTTGGGGTTTTCGGCGGGTTGCCGCACCCGTTCGGGCAGGTGCGGCGGGTCGTGGAAGGTCAGGCAGATCGGCAGATCGGGCCGCAGACGCGTCACTTCGAGCGCCGCCCAGTACTCGCGCTGGGAGCGCCAGTCCATCTCGACCTGCAGGATCTGATCCGGATGCGCCACCACCGATTTGAGCGCCTGTTCGGTCATTTTACGAACCAGCGGAATTGCGTCGAGATGCCCGTGCAGGCGTTCCGGAATCCGCATGTTCAACAAGGGGGTTCCACTCAGGTGGGGGTCTTCCTGGATTGCGCTCAGGTAACTGTGCCCATAGTCCGCCAGCCCCGACCGGTATGGGTCGGAGGGCGCCAGATAGAGAATCTCGGCATGCCGCAGTGTCATGGAATCATCTCCCTCCGCGTCGCAACCTTCACCCGGTTCTGGAACCGGCCTTGCAGTGGAACTTTTTGTTCCGGTCAATAACTCAAACAATTTCAGTAGAAAAATAACATCAATCCCTTTCCGAAATCACCTCGAAACCAAACACCTCGGCCAGGGTCTCGACCAGGGGGGCCTTGACCTCCTCGACCTCGATGCGCCGCCCCAACACCACGCTCAGGCTTGTGACCCCCTTGTCCGAAATCCCGCAGGGGACAATCGTCCCGAAATGCGCCAGGTTGGGACAGACGTTGAGCGAGAAGCCATGATACGACACCCAGCGGCTCAGGGCCACCCCCGTCGCGGCGATCTTTTCCTCTCCCACCCACGCCCCGGTCAGGCCGGGCTTGCGCGAACCTTCGACTCCGAACCGGGCCAGGAGGCGGATGACCACCTCCTCGATGTCGCGCAGGTAACGGTGGACGTCGCGTCCGTGTCGGTCCACCCGCAGGATGGGGTACCCGACCAGTTGCCCGGGTCCGTGGTAGGTCACATCGCCCCCGCGGCTCACCGCATGGATCTGAAATCCCTGGGACTTGAGTTCCTCCGGTGAAAGGATCACATTGTTCTCATCGGCGCCCCGTCCCAGGGTGATAACAGGCGGATCGTGTTCGACGAGCAACAGATACGCTTTTTCGGGCGCATTGGGGGAGGCCGCCGCGTCCCGCTTCAATTCCTCGACCCGTGCCATCTGGAGGTCCAGCGCCGCCTGGTAGGCCATCCGGCCCAGATCCAGCACTTCAAGAAGGGGTTTGGGAGGAACAGAATTCATTTTGCTACCTTTGCAGATGATTAATGAGACACGAGTTACAAGATTGACAAGATTCCCGGAGGTAATCTTGTCAATCTTGTAACTCGTGTCTGTTTTTTTGTCGTTTTCGACTCATGCGATCAGTACTGCGGTTCATTGTCCATTATCCATTGTCAATTATCCATTTCCTTCAACCGAATCCGGGCGGTGACGGGGAAGTGGTCCGAGGGGTAACGCCCGTCTTTGTTCCACCGGACGATTTCCGATTCCAGCACCTGGGTCTGGGGCGGAACCAGAATATAATCAATCTTCTGGCCGTTTTTGTTTCCCTTATAGTCGTGGAACGTATTGACCTCGGTCGCGTTGGGTTGGATCACGCGGAAAGAGTCCACCATGCGGACCGGGGAGGCGCTTGCGGGCCCGTCCTTTGTCTCACTTCCCTTACCCAGCAGGTACTGGACCACCGGGTTGGACTCGTCCACGTTGAAATCGCCGGTCACCACGAACGGGTCTTGGGGGAATTGGCGTTTGGCGATCCGGTCGGCCAGCAGTCGCACGCTTTTCTCGCGCGAGGGCTGGGAGACATGGTCAATGTGCAGGTTAAAGTGGTAGAAACTCTGGCCGCTGCGTTTGTCCCGAAAGCGCGCCCAGGTGCAGACGCGGGTGCAGGCGTTGCCCCAGGTGATGGACCCGGGGACCTCGGGGGTGTCGGAGAACCAGAAATTGCCCGAATCCTGGACTTCAAAGAGGTCTTTTTTATAAAGAATGGCCGCGTATTCCCCTTTGGTCTTGCCATCTTCGCGTCCCCCGCCGATCTGGCCGTATTCGGGCAGGGCTTGGGCGAGTTCGTCGAGTTGGAAGCGGAAGGGTTCCTGAAGGCCGGCCACATCGGGCTTTTCGTTGCGGAACACCTCGAAAACCAGTTCTTTACGTAATTTCCACTCGTTCGGTCCGTCCTTGGCCGTTCCGGTCCGGACGTTGAACGTCAGCATGCGCAATTCGGGAGATTTCAGGGACTTTGCCTCATCCGTCCCCGCCATTGCCACCGCCAGACACACACTCGCCACAATCAGTCCTCCCGCAATTCTCAGCAAATTTCTACAATCCAAGATCCGAAGTCCCGTTTCTGAAGTGTTTCGCATCGTTACACCTCCTACTTGTTTCGTCTTCCACTTTTCGAAGACCGTGTCAAAGCCCGACGGGAGAAAGTGTTTTCAATATCGCGTCGGTACTGACAATTTGCGCAAACTCCCCCTGAAGGTTTGCCAGTGACATGGCTTGGACTTCCGCGGCGGACCGGACAACCCCCGCGTAGTCGGTTTTTTCAAAGGCAAAGGTGGCGTCCGACACCACTCGGGTCTGGAATCCCAGACAGCCGGCGGTACGAGCCGTGGACTCGACGCAACAATTGGTACTGCCCCCCACAATCACCAACTCCCGAATGTCCCGCATCCGGAGCCAACGCTCCAACCCGGATTGAATGAATGCGTCCGGGATGTTTTTCTCCACCACATGCTCGGTATCCAGGGGGCGGAACGCCTCCTGAAACTCGACTCCGTCCTGCCCCGGCCAGAAAGGAGAACCGGGGGTTCTCGAGATGTGGCGAACGTGGACCACAGGCGCTCCCACTTTGCGCCAGGCCGACAACAACGCGGCGATATTTGTTTCAGCCTGAGGGTTGTTGCGAGAGCCGGCGGCCAGACGGCTCATCCCCTTCTGCATATCCAGAATCAGAAGAGCCGGGAAAGAATGCGGCATTTTGTCACTCCTGCTCAGAGGATTTTCCGGTGGAAAGGATCTTGGTTCGGCCCCTTTCCTGGTACAAGTTCCCGTGGAGTTCGGATACCAGACTTCAGTCCACGGAGAACGGGTACAAGTTACTGAAATAGCAACAAGGTTTCAAGGCAATACACCGCTAAACTTCAAACACCTCGATCCTTCACGTTTCTGTCGCCCCTCCGGGGCTTGAACATATTTTCGCTTTCTTCCGGGGGTTCCCTTCGGTCCCCAGGCTACGATCGAGTCGCGCCGTTGGCGCTTCAACTGCGGTTTTCAGGTTCACCAGCGCTCATGGTGTATGAACCGGTAGTCGAGCCGGTCGGGGGTGTCTTTGACCTCGGCCGGGTGTCCGATGGCCACGAGGGAGAGGGGCTGGACGTTTTCAGGGAGCGCCAGAATTTCAGTGAGCTTTTCGACCCGTTCGGGGCGAGGGTAGATCCCGAGCCAGACGGCGCCAAGGTTCAGCGCCTGCGCTTCGATCAGGATGTTTTCCGTGGCGGCGGAACAGTCCAGGACCCAGTACCCGTCGCCCCGCTGTCGGTCCAGACTCCCGCAGACGCACAGGGCCAGAGGGGCTTGGCGCAACATGGCCGCATAGGGGTGAAAGTCCGCGATGGCGTCGAGGGTGGCGCGGTCGCGCACGACGATGAGTTCCCACGGGTGGCAATTTCCTGCCGAGGGCGCGCTCAACGCCGCCCGCAACAGCGCTTCGAGTTCCGTATCCGTCACCGGCTCGTCGGTGTATTTCCGAATGCTTCGGCGGTTGAAAATGGCTTCCACTGTACTTGCCTCAGAAGGATTTCTTGAATTTGGCCACAAATGGTTGAACCAAGCCAGTACTACTCTCGCGCAGAATTGACACAGTCGTGATGATTCTCACCCCGTACAGGCGGAAGAGTGAAGGAACCGATGTTTTCAACCACGAAAGACACGAAAGAC
>DAOPYU010000355.1:0-4921 GCA_035353095.1 Candidatus Sumerlaeota bacterium
GTGGTGAGGGGTCGAGGCGAGTTTGCGAAGTGCTTTCCGGTTCACTGAACCTGACCGAGATTCTGCACGGCCCGCTCACCGCCTCCTTCTCGGCGGTCTCGGCGCCCCTGGTGCTCGTGGCCATCGGGCTCTTCCTGGTCTTTCTGGCGGAGAACTGCCGCATTCCCGTGGACGACCCGAACACACACCTGGAACTGACCATGATCCACGAGGTCATGGTACTCGATCACAGCGGCCCGCTGTTCGGCCTGGTCCTGTACGGAGCGTCGGTCAAATTGTTCGTGCTGGGCGCGGTCCTGTTGCATACGGTGACCACCGTCACCGCCTGCGATCCGCGCTGGGACTGGCCGATTTTCGTCGGCCTGATGCTGGGGCTGGCGGCGCTGACCGGCGTAGTCGAGTCGGTGATGGCGCGCCTGCAGATGCGCCACGTGCCCTACATGCTGGTGGCCGCCGTTCTATTCTGCGGATTTGGATTCATTTTACTGGTGAGGTAATCGGATGGCTTCCGTCTTGAACATGCTGCTGGTGGTGGTCCTGGCGCTCAACCTCTATCTGCTCGGCAACAGCCGCCTGAGCGCGACCATCCGTATCGTGGCCGCCCAGGGCGCCCTGATCGGCGTCATGCCGCTGCTGGTTCACCAGCAGGTAGGTCTGGCGGCGTTTGCCGTCTCCGTGGCCGCCATTCTCCTGAAAGGGGTTCTGATCCCCTGGATGCTGATGCGGGCGTTGCGCGAAGCGCAGATCAAACGGGAAGTCGAACCGTTGATCGGATTTCTTCCCTCCATGATCCTGGGCGCTCTGGCCACGGCCTTCGCGCTGGCCTTCGCCTCGCACCTGCCTCTGGCCCGGGAGCATACCTCGCACCTGCTGGTGCCGGCCTCCGTCGCCACCGTCCTGTCGGGCTTCATCCTGTTGACTACGCGTTACAAGGCCCTCAGCCAGGTGATCGGCTACCTGGTGCTGGAGAACGGCGTATTCATCTTCGGCCTCCTGCTCATCGAGGCCATGCCCCTGATTGTCGAGATGGGCGTGCTGCTCGACCTGTTTGTGGGAATTTTTGTTATCTCCATCATCGTCAATCACATCAACCGCGCGTTTTCGTTACAGAACACACCCCGGTTTGGGGAACAGAAGGATTAGACCGTGGCCTATGCAATGATACTCCTGCCGCTTGTGATGGCGGCCCTGGCATTCGCGCTTCCCTCGAATCGCTGGCGGCCCTGGCTGCTGCCGGTGACGAGCCTGGCGCACGGGGCGCTGGTCGCCTGGGCTCTGGCCCATCCCGCCCTCCTGACCCAGTCCTCGTGGCTGGTGCTGGACCCACCGGGGCGTCTGGTCCTGGTTCTGGTCAGTGTGCTGTTCTGCGCCAGCGCCTTCTACACGGTGGACTACCTGCGCCGCCGCGCCGAACACCCCAACAGCGTCTTCTGTGTCTGTTTTCTGACCTTCCTGAGCATGATGACCCTGGTCACCTGGTCCCACCACCTGGGGCTGATGTGGGTGGCGGTCGAGGCGACGACTCTGGTGTCGGCGCCCCTGATCTATTTCGACCGGACCCACAACTCCATCGAAGCCACGTGGAAATACCTGCTGGTCTGCTCGATCGGCATCGCGCTGGCGTTGATGGGCTCCTTCTTCCTCGCCTATGCGTCGCTGCACGCCGGACTGGACTCCTCCCTGACCTTCGAGAACCTGCTCGAAAACGCCCCCGCGCTTTCCCGGCCCTGGCTCTATGCCGCCTTCGTGTTGTCACTGGTCGGCTATGGCACCAAGATGGGGCTGGCGCCGGTTCACATCTGGCTGCCCGACGCCCACAGCGAAGCGCCTTCGCCGGTCTCCGCCCTGCTCAGTGGCGCCCTGCTCAACTGCGCCTTTCTGGCCATCCTGCGCATCTACCACATCTGTATCGCCACGGGCGAGGGGACTTTCACTTCCGGCCCCCTGATCGGCATCGGCCTGTTCTCGATGGCCGTGGCCGGCCTCTTCATGTTCTGCCAGCGCGATTTCAAGCGGATGCTGGCCTACTCGAGTATCGAGCACATGGGGATTCTGGCGCTCGGTCTGGGTATCGGCGCCCCCGCCCTGTTCGGCACGTTGCTCCACATTCTCAACAGCGGCCTGACCAAAGGAGTGCTTTTCCTCTCGGCGGGTAACATTTACCACGCCTATCACAGCAAGAGCACCGACGTCGTGCGCGGCGCTTTGCGCCGGGTTCCTCTCTCCGGGGCCCTGTTCCTGACCGGGTTCCTGGCCATCACCGGCTCGCCCCCGTTCGGGCCGTTCATCAGTGAATTCTCGATCCTCAACGCGGCGTTCGGCGCCGGCCACTACTGGGCCGCAGGATTGTTCCTGTTCTTTCTCTTCCTGATCTTCATCGGGATGGGGATTCTCGTGTTGAAGGTTGTCCAAGGCCACCCCTCCGAGGCGGTGCAATCCAGTTCCTACCGGGACGGGGGGTTGACCTGTGTGCCTCCGCTCCTCCTCATGGCGCTGGTTCTGCTCCTGGGGCTTTACATCCCGGCGCCACTCGACACGCTGATCCGCGACGCGGTCAACTTCCTGGAGGTTACGCCGTGACAGTCTCTTCCTTCCATCCAGCCATCCTCTACAACGCCCGGTCTCTGAGCCTCGACAAGGTTCCGTGGTACCCGCTGGATCAGTTTCAGGCCTTGATTGCTCAGGGAGTGGCCCACGACCAGCGAGTCTGCGCCTGTTTCGGTACCGCGTCCGAAGAACCGGACGCCGTGGACCTTTACGTCATTCTGGCTCACGACTCGGAAAACCACCTGAGCGCGGCCCGAACGACCGTTCGGGGAAAACAGTTTCCGTCTCTGACCCCCAGCTGTCCGCAGGTCCATCTGTTCGAGCGGGAAATCGCCGAACAGTTCGGCCTGACGCCGGAAGGGCACCCCTGGCTGAAACCCGTCCGGTACCGCTCGAGCTGGCGCCGGGGACAGGACGCCTGGAACCGCCCCGAGGGACAGCCGATCCCCCCTGCCGTGGGTGATTTCTATCGGGTCGAAGGAAAAGATATCCACGAAGTGGCGGTCGGGCCGGTCCACGCCGGGGTCATCGAGCCGGGACATTTCCGATTCCAATGCCACGGAGAAACGGTCCACCACCTCGAAATCGCCCTGGGGTACCAGCACCGCGGAGTCGAGGAAGCGCTCCTGGGGGGACCGGACAAGCGTTCCATCCACTTTGCGGAAACCGTGGCGGGCGACACCTCGATCGGCCATGCCATGGCCTACTGTCTGGTGGTCGAGGCGCTGGCGGGGTGTCGCAAAAGCGCCCGCGCCCAGTCCCTGCGCGCCATCGCCCTGGAACTCGAACGGATCGCCAACCATATCGGCGACCTGGGCGCGCTGGCCGGGGATGTCGGGTTCCTCCCGACCTCGTCCTATTGCGGTCGCATCCGCGGCGACGTGCTCAACATGACCGCCCTGCTCTGCGGCAACCGGTTCGGCCGGGGCCTGATGCGGCCCGGCGGGGTTTATTACGGCATGGAAGCCGAGCGGGACGCCGAGCTGCTCAAGCGCCTCAAGGCCGCCCGTCAGGACGTCACCAACGCCGTCAACCTGATGTGGGAAACCCAGTCGCTGATGGCGCGGTTTGAAGACACCGGCCCGCTGCCGGCCGACGTATGCCGCGACCTGGGCGTTGTCGGCCCGGCGGCCCGTGCCTCCGGCCTGAGCCGCGACGTCCGCCAGGACCAGCCGTTCGGCATTTACCGCTTCGTGCAGATCCCCGTCTGTACCTGGCACACGGGTGACGTCTTTGCCCGCGCCTATGTGCGCTGGGAGGAGATCCAGCAGTCCTTCACCTTCATCGAGGAGCAGCTGCAGGCGTTCCCGGGCGACGCGCACCGGGTCGAGCCCGGCCGTCCGGCGCCCAACACGCTGGCCGTCGCGCTCGTCGAGGGGTGGCGCGGCGAAGTCTGCCACGTCGCCCTCACGGACAGCCAGGGACGCTTCGCCCGGTACAAAATCAGCGACCCTTCGTTCCACAACTGGGTGGGACTGGCCTACGCGCTGCGCGGCCAGCAGATTTCCGACTTCCCGCTCTGCAACAAGAGTTTCAATCTTTCGTACTGCGGGCACGACCTGTAACACCCCCCGCAACCCGTGCAGCAACAGGAGTGAGGCATGATCCAAGTTCTTCTGGCTCGACTGAAGCAACGACACCGGACCATGAAATATCCCGCGGCTCCCCCGCCGGAAATGCCCGACCGTTTCCGGGGACGTCCCCTTCTGGCCGGATCGAAGTGCCCCGAGGGGTGCCGGGCCTGCGCCGACGCCTGCCCCACCGGAGCCATTACCCTCGACCCGGAACTGCGCCTCGACCTGGGCAAGTGCCTCTTCTGTACCGAATGCGAACAGGCCTGCCCGCAAAACGCCATCACCTGTACGCGGGACTACCGCCTCGCGGTCCGCAAGCGCCAGGCGCTCATCCTCGCTCCCGATCAGGCGGAACTCGAACTGGCCGCGGCGCTCGACACAAAATCGCGCCGTCTGTTCGGACACTCCCTCAAACTGCGTCAGGTGAGCGCGGGGGGCTGTAACGCCTGCGAAGCGGACGTGAACGTCCTCGGAACCGTCGGGTGGGACCTGGGGCGTTTCGGCATCCAGATGGTCGCCTCGCCCCGCCATGCGGATGGACTCCTGATCACCGGCCCAGTGACTGAGAACATGAAACTGGCCCTGCGGAAAACCTACGACTCCGTCCCGGCCCCGAAGATCGTCATCGCCGTGGGCGCCTGCGCCCTCTCCGGCGGTCCCTACCGGGACCACGCCGAAGTCCAAAACGGCGCCGAGTCGGTCGTGCCGGTGGATCTGTTCATCCCCGGTTGTCCCCCCCACCCCCTGACCATCCTGGACGGCCTGCTGCGCCTGCTGGGCCGCCTCGACGAGTCGAAGAC
>DAOPYU010000356.1:0-4904 GCA_035353095.1 Candidatus Sumerlaeota bacterium
CCCAGTTGTTTTTCCCGATCTGTGGCATTCTGGTCAATTACAACATCCCGACGAAAACCTTCAAGGAATTGCCGGGCGCGTGCGACCCGACCTACGTCCAGGCCAATCCCAACTGGAGCCCGGACGGCAAAGAAGTGATCTTTGCGCGGCACACGAGCTACGAACTTCAAAACCTCTCCCGAACCGCCAACAACGACATTATCCTGAGCGCGGAAGACTGCCAGGAGTTCATTCAGGGCAAGGAAACCTTCAAGTTCGACCTGTACCGCATTCCTTACAATGACGGCAACGGCGGGGTGGCCGTTCCGATTGAGGGTGCCTCGAACAATGGGCTGAGCAACTATTTCGCCCGCTACTCGCCGGACGGCAAGTGGGTGGTCTTCTGCCGGGCAAACAGTTTCATGCTCCTGCAGCCCGACAGCGAGCTTTATATCATGCCGGCGGCGGGAGGCGAGGTGCGGCGGATGCAGTGCAACACGAACCGGATGAATTCCTGGCACAGCTGGTCACCCAACAGCAAGTGGCTGGTCTTTTCGTCCAAGGTCAATGGTCCGTACACGCAGCTGTTTCTGACGCACATAGACGAGAACGGCAACAGCACGCCTCCCGTGGTGCTCTCGCATTTCATTCAGCCTCAGTACGCGGCCAACATCCCCGAGTTTGTCAATGCGCCCCATGACGCGATCCAGAAGTTGCGCCAGGAATACATCAACGACCTGTCGTTGACCCGGGTGGCCTACACCAATTTTGAATTCGGGGATGTCGAGAAATCCGTTGCGCTTTACCGCAAAGCCCTCGAAATGAATCCCCAAAATGTGACGGCGCTCAACAGTCTGGGGGCCCTTCTGCTCGAGCAGAAGAAGGTGGGGGAAGCGATCGAGTTCCTCGAGAAGGGGCTCGCAATTGCCCCCGAGAACTCCCTGCTCCATTACAACTACGGAAGAACGCTGGCGGCCTGTGGAAAAATTCCGGAGTCCATTGCGCAATACCGGGAGACCGTGCGTCTCGACCCGAAGATAACCGACGCCTGGCGCGACTTGGGGATTGCGCTCAGCAAGCAGAAAAATCTGCCCGAGAGTGAGCAGTGTTTCCAGAAGGTCATCGAACTCGATCCGGAGAATGCGGACGTGTATTACAACCTGGGATTCTCCCAGATGGAACAGAACAAACTGGATCTGGCAACAGGCAACTTTCAGCAGGCCGCCCGGATTAACCCGAAGAATGCGGATGCCTTTGCCCTGCTGGGGCAGATCGCCAGCCGTCAGAAAAAATACGAAGATGCGGAACGTTATTACACGCAGGCCCTGAATGTACAACCCGAGCATGTGGGCTATCTGGTGGAATTCGGAAAAATTCTTTTTTCCAAGGGTGACTACCCCAAAGCCGAGACCCAACTGGCCAAGGCCGCTCAATTGATGCCGAAGAATGCGGGCATTCATTACTACCGGGCTCTGCTGCTCTACCGTCAGGGAAAAACGGAAGAAGGGCGGAAAGAGATGCTGGCCGCCGCGGAAGTGGACCCGAAGTTCCAGAGTACGTCTGAACCCCTGTTGATGGAGAGTCTGTACTTTGCGGGGAAGGGGGATTTCTCCAAGGCGCAGGCGCTGGCTCAGGAAGCCCGGGGAATGGCTTCCCAAACCAACAGTGCCGATGTTCTGCGGGAGATCGAGGTTTATCTGAGCGCCTATCAGCAGGGAAAACTGCCCGAGGTCGGCAGTGCCATGAGTCAGAATTGAGCCGGACGATTGTGGTGTCTCTTCACGGCAGAAGACGCCGGATTCATCCCGGTCGAGGGTCGTGCAGGGGGAATTCCCAGAAGAGCAGAATGCGGGCACTCTCTCCAGAAGCACACGGGGAAAGCGCCTGAAGCATGGAGATGCCCATGAAGAACCGATATCGTTCTGTCAGCCTCCTTGTGTCGGTTTTTCTTCTGGCCAGCCTGAGCGCCGGGGCGATGTACTGGTTCCAGAACCGGGGCGGGGATCCGAACACCCGCCTGATCCGGGCGGTGTCGGCTTTTTCCGCTGAACAGGCGCCCGCGGATAAGTTGACCATCACCTATCCGCTCGATGAAACGCTTTTCCCTCCCGATATTGTGGCGCCCACCTTCCGGTGGCAGGACTACCTGCTCGATACGGACTGCTGGTGCCTGGTGTTTGACTTTCAGGAGGGTGGCGAACCGATGCGGTTCCTGTCGGACAAGAAGGAGTGGACACCCGGTGAAGCGGACTGGGACACGATCAAGAAGCGGTCCCTGGACGCCCCCGTCCGGGTTACAATTCTGGGAGTTCAGCGCGCAAACCCGAAGAAACTGCTGTCGGGAGCGAGTGTTTCCATCGGTACTTCAAAGGATGAAGTGGGAGCGCCGATTTTCTTCCGGGATGTGAATCTTCCGTTCGCCACGGCAGTCAAGGACCCCTCGAAGATCCGCTGGCGTCTGGGGTCCATTTCGAGTCGCGAAATGCCTCGCCTGCTGCTCGATGGCATTCCCACCTGCGCCAATTGCCATTCCTTCAGCCGGGACGGCAAGGTGTACGGCATGGAGGTGGATGCAGCGGACGACAAGGGGGCCTACCTGATTTCGCCCGTTCAGAAGGAAGTGTCTATCTGTCCCGAAAATGTCATGTCCTGGAGTGAATTTCGCAAGGAGGATAAAAAGAAGACGTTCGGCCTGCTGGCCCAGATTTCCCCAGACGGACAGAGCGTGATCTGCATGGTCAAGGACCGTTCGGTTTCGATTCCCAAGCCGGAAATCGAGTTTTCGCAGTTGTTTTTCCCGATTCAGGGGGTTCTGGCGAACTACAATATTGCCACGAAGACCTTCAAGGCGGTTCCTGGCGCTTCCGATCCCGCCTATGTTCAGGCCAATGTGACCTGGAGTCCGGACGGGAAGGAAATCGCCTTTGCCCGCCACGAGACTTATAAACTGGAAAAAGTGAATAACGACGTGGACCAACTGGTCCTCTCGCCCGACCAGGCCCGCGAGTTTCTCGAAGAGGGAAAACCCTTCAAGTACGACCTGTATCGGCTTCCCTACAACGAGGGGAACGGGGGGACACCCGTGCCCATCGAGGGCGCCTCGAACAACGGCATGAGTAATTACTTCCCCAAGTACTCGCCCGACGGCAAATGGATCGTGTTCTGCCGGGCGAAAAACTACATGCTCCTGCAGCCCGACAGCGAACTCTACATCATCCCTGCGGCCGGAGGCGAAGCGCGTCGGCTGCGGTGCAATACGGGCCGGATGAATTCGTGGCACAGTTGGTCGCCCAACGGCAAGTGGCTGGTTTTTTCCTCCAAGGTCAACGGGCCGTACACGCAGCTGCACCTGACGCATCTTGACGAGGTTGGGAACAGCACCCCGCCGGTCGTTCTGTCCCATTTCACCGAACCGGGCCGGGCGGCCAACATCCCCGAGTTCCTCAATGCCCCTCCTGACGCGATCGAGAAAATCCGCCAGGACTACGTCACCGATGGCTCTTTTGTCGGAGCAGGCGACAATAGTTTGAAATTCAACGATTACGAAGAAGCGGTGCAACGCTATGCCCGGGCGCTCGAGATGAATCCCCGGAACGACCACGCCCTCAACAATACGGGATTCGCCCTGCTGGCCCAGAAAAAGACCGGGGAAGCCGTCGCGTTTCTGGAGAAAGGGGTCCGTCTTGTCCCGGAAAACGCCCTGCTTCATTATAATTATGGAAACGCGCTGAGCGCCGCCGGAAAAACGTCCGAGTCACTCGATCAGTACCGCGAGGCCGTTCGGCTCGATCCGACACTGGCCAGTGCCTGGCGCGACCTGGGAATTGCGCTGCATGAGCAACAGAAATTCGACCGGAGCGAGCAGTGCTTCCAGAAGGCACTCGAACTGGAACCATCCAACGGCGACGCCTGTTACAATCTGGGATCATCCCTCGCCAGGCAGGGAAAGTGGGAAAAAGCGTCCGGTTATCTTCTTCAGGCGGTCCGGCTGGACCCGAAAAACGCAGACGCCTTCTCTGTCCTGGGGCGGATCGCGGGGGACCAGGGAAAATATGACGACGCGGAACGCGACTATGCGCAAGCGCTGAATCTTCAACCGAACCGGATATCGAGTCTGCGCGAACTCGGGACCCTGCTGTTTGCCAAGGGTGATTTCGCAAAGGCCGAAACCCACCTGACCCGGGCCGTCCGACTGGCTCCGCAGGACGCGCAGGTCCACTACCGCCTTGCGCTGGTCCTCTATCGCCAGGGGAAAACGGAAGATGGCGCCAGAGAACTGGCTTCGGCGGCGGAACTGGACCCGAAGTATCAGAACGCCCCGGAACCCCTGCTCATGCAGAGCATCCATTGCGCGGAAACCGGTGATTTCCAGCAGGCCCAGTCCCTCGCCCAGCAAGCCCTGGAAAAAGCCACCCAGGCCAGCAAAGCGGAAATCGCCCAGGAAGTTCAAACCTACCTGGCCGCCTATCGAGAAGGAAAAATGCCGGGGAACGAAAAAGGACGCAGCGGAACCTGACCCAAGCCGACATCCGGAATTCAGAGGTATCGGCCAATTGCCCGGAAAAGGACTCCCGATCGAATCACAAAAAACATCCGGAAGAATCCCCTTTCCAGTGAGTCCCGGTATCCCGTTTCTTGCGTATTTGTATCATCTTGAATGCGATGCGCATGAACGCCATCAAAAGAAACCGCGCCCGGAGTTTTACCGTGGCGCGGTTTCTTTTGACCCGGTACCGGTTGATTCATTTCGGGTACACTGCCAGCCAGACCTTTCCGGGCGCGAAGGGTTCGATCAGGAAGGCGTTCTTCCCGGACTTGAGATGCTCGGTCACGTCGAGGCGCAGAGGCTTACCGATGAAGCCTCCTGCGTATGCGCCGTTGACGGAGACCCGGGCGGCTTCCTCCGGCGCAATCCCGTCCATTTC
>DAOPYU010000357.1:0-4898 GCA_035353095.1 Candidatus Sumerlaeota bacterium
CTTTGTTTCCTCTACAGGCGGAGCGGGCTGTTTCTCCCGACCGCTTGGGGGCGCCTTCACCTTCTTTGCTTCTTCCACTGGTGGTTCAACCCGTTTCTCCGGACTGTTCCGGGGCGTTTCCACCTTCTTCGGTTCCGCTACAGGCGGGGCGGGCTGTTTTTCCCGACCGCTTCTGGGAGTCTTTACCTTCTTCGGTTCCTCAGCGGGAAGCGGAACCCGTTTCGCAGGGGCGTTTTCTGGAATCTCTAACCGCTTCGAATCTCCCGCGGGCGGAGTGGGCCGTCTCCCCGGACCCACCTCGGGTATCTCAACCTTGGGTATCTCCACCTTGGGAATCTCAACCCGCTTCGTGTCCCCGACGGGCGGAACGGGTGAATTTCCCACACCGCCTGGGGGAATCTCGCCCCTTTTTGTTTCCTCAGCGGCTGGAACGGGCCTGTTTCCCTGATCGTTCTTCGTTTTTACGACCCGCTGTTTGAATTTGACCTCGGACTCCGGACGGCTCACTTCGCTGACCGGCACGATCCTTTCCGTTACGACGGGCGGCGCGACCTTGACATCCCGGTTGATACGACCTTCCGGGATGCTGTTCACCTGACCCTGGACCACGATTGCTTTTTCACGTCTCCCCCCGCGAATGACTTTTTCATTCCGATCGATCCGGGCGAGCACACTGGAATGGGGTTTCCTTTTCGCCGCCTCGTTCGTGTAATTGTATCTGTTGTTGTTGACCGTGTAATTGTTGATCACGGTGTTGTTGACAACCGGCGCGGCGTAGTAGTTGTTGATAATCGTCGTGCGGTTGATGTTGGTGACGCGGACACGGGAGTAGTCCCGTTCATCGCAGAAGTGGTTCTGCTCCACGATGATCGCATGAGCGATAAAGGAGAAGATGCCGATATTCACCTGCACGTTGAGGTTGTCGTCCCCGATCATCTCGTCATGATGGCCGCCCCACCGCCGGTGGGAATAGTACGTCTCCTGGGGAGCCAGGGGCACCCAGCCCACATAGCCGTCCCGGTGGATCCACGACACCCGGCCCGGGTTCCAGTTGAAACCGACGTTAAAACGAGGGTCTCCGACATTTACGCTGACCATCGGCGGCGCCCAGTACCAGCCACTGCCCGCATACACCCAGTTCCCGTAATGGTGGGTCATATAGCCGAACGGCTCGGCTGGAATCCAGGTCTGGTCGCCATTCCACTCGCTCCACCGTCCCACCGTAAAAGGCGCCCAGCCCTCCGGCACATTCCGGGGACGCCAGAAGGTGCGATCCCGTCCTTCATAGGCCACCGTCTCCCATTGTCCGTTGTCGTCGAGGATGTAGGATTCATCGTGGAGGTCCGGTGGCAGGTACTGCGCCGAGCGGGGCCTGGCCTGGGCCTTCTCGGCCCAGAAGGCGTCGCGAGTGGCGTTCCAGCGATCCCAGTCCGAATCAACGGCGCCGTCGCCCGAGCTCACCTGCTTGGAATCGGCCAGGAGTGACAACGACCCTGCCGCCACACTGTAGCGGGCGTTAGCGACGGAATGGACAAACGTCACCGTCCCCTTGACAGGAATCACTTCGGCGGAATTGTCCCCCACACAGAAGTCAAAGATGGTTCCGGCATCGGCCAGAACATATCCGAAGTCGCTCGTGGCCTTGATGGCGACCTGGTCGCTCTTGTTGCCGAACCGGGCTTCACCCGAGGCCACGTCCACCTCGGTCAGGTCGCTCGCAAGTCCGATGACCTGGATCTGGGTACTGTTCCCAAGCCGGATCCAGGTCCGGTTCGGAACGATCAGTTCCGTCCGTCCCTCGGTTCCGGAATAAAGGGTGTCCTCCGTGCTGAAAGGCGCATCTTTCACCGTCGTGACCCAGTCCCGAGTCTCCGGAACATACCGAAGCAGATCGCCTTCGATCTCATAGACACGGCCCACCACCCTCGGCGGCTCCGGCGATTCCGGCTGGGCCTGTACCCGCACGGTCCCCGCCAGGAACAGGAAAATTGCCAGTACCATCCATTTCTTTGTTGTCTGTAGAGTTTTCATGGTCGTTCTCCTTTGGGTTTTCGTGCGCTTGCCGATCGTTCCAATTGACGAACGTATTGCCGCATGCCATCAATCTTCTTATTCCGGGGGTTCCGACGGGGTCTCTTTTTGTTCACGCATGGCTTCCCGACCCGCAGTGACAGCGGCGGCGATCTCCGTCCCCTTCTCGTGGATCGCTTCTTTTGCGTCATGCAGAACGCATCCGACTTTCTCTTTCGCGGCCTCCAGCGCCCCCTCCACTTTGTCCTTGGCTTCATGTGTCCGCCTGGCCAATAGATCGCGCGTCTCCTTGCCCGAATGAGGCGCGTAGATCAGCGCGATTCCCGCGCCGATCAAGGTTCCCGCCGCAAACGCGAGCAGGCACCCGTCCACATGATACGAACAGTTCTCAGACATGATCTTATTCCTCCCCTATCGGATTGTGCCGTTTCTCTGATTGTTCCTGCTTATGTGGCCGAAGTAACGTTTTCAAAAATACGGTCGCGCCCACACGAAGCGCCTTTGAGTCGAAAAGCAGGGAGAGGATGGACGGCTCGACCAGCGAACCGACCACCTTCGAAAATTGGTCCGCCCGTTCAGCCCAGAGATGGACAATGTGCGACACTTTCCCCGCCTCTTCCATGTACCGGCTGGTTCGATCCGAGAGATCGGTGATATTTCGAACCAGTTCGCGGCTGTCGTGCAGGAGCGCCTGCGTGCTTGCCTCCAACCGTTCGGTCGTGCGGGCCAGGTGTTTCATCGAGTGTCCCACCTGGAAGGCAATGGGCACGATGCAGACCACCAGCACGACAATGGCGAGGGATGCAAGAAACAAGGCTATCTGCAGGGCGATTGACATTTCCATGATTCCTCCCCTCCACCTTTTCCGGCAACTCAAAGTCGCTCGACGTGCCAAACTTTATCGCTGCGATATCGCTCCCAGGAGGTCGAACGGCGTCACCGTCCTCGTTTTCCCCCCTGCCAGCCCGCGACAGCCCGTGTGGCACCGAGCATGTTCCAGCCGGTCTGGTAGCGCCAGAACCCACAGGAGCAACACAATGAACCGGCCCCCTTTTATGAAGTGGGGAGTGTTCATGAATCGAACCCACTTCCATTCTTCCCGGTCTGTCGCGATTGGGATTCAGTCCGAGGAAAATCCTCGGCATCGAGCCAGGGCTTTCTCTGCGTTGCGTTCCATTTATTCATCCTGCCAAGATTCCTGTTGTTCCGGATCAACAAGACGATCCCCCCGGAAAGCGCGACCCCGCCCAGAATGGGCGGCAGAGGAATCGTCCGGGGCTTTTCAGTCTTCACCCGAGGATCAATAACCTGTTGTCTGGTTATGCAGAGGATTGCCTGATAGGCAAAGGCCGCGTACCCAAGAACAAAGAGGATGATGCCTATCAACTTTTTCATGTTCATATGGCTTCCTCCTTCTACCGTTCGGTAAGTATGATCCCCACCCGCCGGAAAGCGCCCCGTCCTGCAGGATGTTGGCACTCGGTCTTTCTGTGGCGTCCGGTTTTCACGTCCACGCCGAAACGTTTACAACCGACCCATCAGCGCCAGGATCAGTACGATCACCAGAATGGTTCCAATTAAGCCCGAGGGACCATAGCCATAACGATGGTAACCCCACCTGGGCAGTCCGCCAAACGCGAGAATCAGCAATACGACCAGCAGAATGATTCCAAGAGTACTCATGATCCTGCTCCTTGTGCCTTCAAGCCGAAGATTCAACTGCGGGGAAAAATTCCCCGGGGATGGCCGCTTTCCCATCCGGAGGATCCCACCGAGTTACCCGTAAGGCGGTATTGCAAGCCGAACCGCTCTCGGTGTTCTCCGGGCGGGAGTCGCGGCGCCATCCCCGATTCGTTTCACATCTGTCCCAGGACCGCCACTTCCTGCGTCGAGATGTTCTGAACCACGACGCCCTCCGAGTTGGTCAGGCTCAGGGAACCATCCTGCCCCCGGATGACTTTCCCGTCCAACTGTCCATACGGATTGCGAACTTCAAATTCCGTATCGGAAACCTTGACGAAGTGTTTCTGGGCGACGATCTTGTCGTCACGCGACAGCGTCAACGTCACCTCGCGCCCGTCCTCGGACGGAGACAAGGCAACCTTTGTTCCGTCAGTTTCCTGGTTGTACGAGATATCCGTCCGGGAACCGGTCCAGAATTCGATCAGGTTGAAAACAACCATATCCCCGATCGAAGCCCCGGCATAGATGGGAATGAACAACCACATGACGACCGATTGAGCCAGTTTGCGCTGTGTATTGTCCCCCTCGACCGAACCGTAAACATTGCGGTTCCCGTTGTAAACGGCCCGGGTCAGCGGGAAACGTCCGAAACAGCCGCTCAGCGACAGCGTCGCCAGGGCGACCACCAGTCCCAGGCAAACGCAACAGCGCAATCTCCTGAATCCCCCTCTTGATGTTGGCATGATTGGATCTCCTCTTGTCTCGAAGAATTTCGTTCTCGCCATCGAAACGATGGCTTTTCACACCCGTTCAGAGCGAGACCGTCTTTCAGTTCGCGCTGTTGTGGTGAATGGTGTGATTGATTGCTTTAGTCTCATTTAGAATATCCTGGACACATCTGATTTCATTGAGGGTGCCCTGAATGAAGACCAGGATCTGGTTTTTCATCAACGCCTTCTCGTATTCGACCAGGCTCTCCTGGGGAATGCCGATTCCGGAAAGTCCAGCCTCGAAACCACTTGTCTGATGATCGCCATTCCCCTGCTCCTGTGTCGCAACAATGCTCCGGACCAATGGACCCGCGACGAGAACCGGACCGTTCTCAAAAAACCAGAAGACGCCCCATCCTTTCAAAATGGACCAGAGTCTTTCCCAGAATGGCCCCAGGTTTCCACGATACTGGA
>DAOPYU010000358.1:0-4854 GCA_035353095.1 Candidatus Sumerlaeota bacterium
GGCGGGCTTGGCGGAATAGACGGTGAATTGCCGGTCCAGGCCCACCTTCACAAACACCCCGGCCACGATCAGCGCCAGAACGGCCAGAGTCCCTCGCGTTGAACTACGCATGATGTTTTCCTTCTCCCCTGTTCGTTCCCTGGGAACCCGGACCCGTGCCGCGTCTATGTCCCGATAGAAACCCTTGCGGCGATCCAGGACGGGCTTTTCTTTCAGGCGGGCAAGGACACCCACCCTCCCATGAAACCCCACTTTCAAACCACCGTCATTCGGCTCAGCGCAGCCGCTGCTCGTATCCGGTGGTCAGTTTCCGGGCGTTGCCGACCCGGATCGTGATGCGTTGACTGTCGAGGTAATCCAGCAGGGCGATGGCGTACTTGCGGCTGGTCTGCAAAGTGTCGCGGAACGCGCCCGAATCGAGGTCGCCCGTGGTCCGAATGGTGTGGACCGCGAGATCCTGCGCCTGCTTATAATGATCGTAATGCAATACGACGTTCTTATCAAGCCGAATCAGGTCGCCCTCGTTGAACAGGTGGCGCACGAGTTTCTCGACCTGCGCCGGGGGGGCCTTGAGGAGGGCGGGCAGTTCCTCGGGCCGGGGTGACTGGAAGGCGGTCTGGCGGTACAGATCCAGAATCCGCTCCATGAGAGCGCGGTCCGCCGGGTCCATGTCGGCCACGGCGCCCCGCAGCGTGAACACATCGCCCTTGCGGCGCAGTTCGCCGCTTTCGATCAGACGCGTCAGCACCCGGGTCCAGAGCGGAGTGGGCCATTTGGCGTTGCCGCGCAGCTGGCTGCTGGACACCGTGAGTTGCTTGTTGGCCTGTGCCTGCGCGATCTCGCGGCGGGCGCTCTCCAGAAACTCGTCACACGATCGGGTGTGGACAAAGGAATCCTCGCCCAACGCCAGGATTTCCTCCTGCGTGACCAGCCGGGCGAGCGACTCGCGAAGCGACGGGACATCCAGCAGGCACTCCCGGGCCAGATCACCCGCGGACGCGCCCATCGGGTACTCGTAACGCAGCGCCCCGGCCACCTTGCGGTCCGTCCCTTCCGGGCTCGAGGGATCAATCCCCGCGAACGCGGCGCGTTGTTCCTGAAGACGCGCCAGAATCTGGGCGCGGCGGGGCCGTTCCTCGCCGTGCGTCAGGGCCAGCACCATCCCGCCCGCGACCGTCGCGGCGGGAGAGGCGCGGCGCAGGATAAACCGGTCGTGCGCCGCCACGGCCACCGGATGCGCCAGCACCACTGTGGCGAGCGCGCTCTGGCCCTCGGTCAGGACGCGGTCCTCGAGCAAATGGATCTTCCCCGGCGCTTCGGTCGTCCCCGAGTGGAACTTGACGTTTTCCGCGTTTTTCAGAGGGTTTTCGAGCCCGGGTACTGCCTTGAGTTCCAGATGCAGGATCTGAGCCGGTTCCAGGAACCCCGGTTCACAGATCACCTGTCCCCGCACGGGGGGGGTCTTGCTGAACTCGGGGATGTTGATGGCCAGGCATTGTCCGCACCCGCCGCTTTCGGCCGTGCGCAGGAACCGCTGGATGCCGCGGACCTTCCCCACCTGTCCGCCCGGAACCAGTTCCACGCGGTCGCCCACGTGAATTCGTCCGGCAACAGGAATGCCGGTGACGACCGACCCGAACCCCTCCTGAGTGAACACTTTCTCGACCGGCATACGGAACACGCCGGGCCGCGGACGGTGGGCTGCGCGCCCGATTTCGTCCAGCAGGGTCTGGTAGAATTCCGGGTACCCTTCGAATGTGTGGGACGAGACGGGGCAGATTGGCACACCGTCGAGGAAGGTCCCGGCGAAGAATCCCCGGATCTCCTGGATGCGTTGTTCCACCACGTCCGGCTCGACCAGGTCGGTCTTGGTCAGGGCGATCATGCCGTGGCGCACGCCGAGGAGGTCCATGATCTGGAAGTGTTCGATGGTCTGGGGCATGATGCCGTCGTCGGCCGCGATGACCAGCAGGGTCATGGCGATGCCCGAGACCCCGGCCACCATGTTCTTGACGAATTTTTCGTGCCCCGGCACGTCCACGATCCCCACGCAGTGGTTCCCGCCCAGAAAGCAGGGGGCGAAGCCGAGTTCGATCGTGAGGCCGCGTTCCTGCTCTTCCTTCAGGCGGTCGGTCTGGCAGCCGGTCAGGAGGGTCACCAGCGAGGTTTTGCCGTGGTCCACATGCCCGGCGGTGCAGAGCATCATGAGGACTTCGGGGTTTTCAATCCGGGGCGACAGGCGCCCCAAGGGTTTGAGCGACATGGGTTCGGTTCCTGTAATCGGGCAGGATCGGGAGGCTGACCATCTCGCCCCCAGCCGCCAATCTTGGCTGAGTGGCGGTTCGGCTGCAAGGGGAAAAGCGGACACGGGGGGATGAAGAAATGATTTCACCGGTAAGAAGGTTGACGCCCCGGCGGAACTGGCCGTATGATCGAAGAGGAGAAAACGCCGAACAAGGGAGAATGGACTTTCTTTGGCGAAAAAGAACTTGCGGGTTCCTCTCAGGACAGAGGGGGCGTTCTTCCCGGGGACCCGTCCGGGTGGTTGTCAGAGGGGCGAATCGGTTCAAAAGAACGGGAAATGAGGGGAAAGAAGCGGGAGGCAACACGGAATTCCCGTTTTTTCCGCCAAGGTTTTTCATGCAGGAGAGTCAGAATCATGGAGAGAATGACAGCCATGTGACCGAGGCCCCGTGTCGGGCTGTCAGGAAAGGTGACTCACCATGATTTTTGTGATTTCCCCTCTGATCGGTTGGACGTGGCCCTCGCTGGTGCCCATTGCGCTGGCGGTGGCCTCGGGGATCGGCTATAAAAAGTTGACCGATCCGAGCCAGAACGGGTGGCTGCGGGGTGAACTGACGGAGAAACTGGAACAATTGCGGCTCGTTTCCGTGCCGATTGACGAATTGATTGCCGACGTGGTCGGCGACGAACTGGGGCGCGACGAGCGGCTGATCTTCGAGAAGGACGACTTCCGGCTGATTTTCCGGCGCGACACCCGGGGGAAGTTCTTTGTGGATGTGCTGGGGCCGAAGACCACCTCCGCCTCGCGTTTGCGCAGCGAAGCGATGGCGTTTGCGAGTGAACTGGCGCAGGAGTTCGTTTACAATCGCGTGGTGCGCGAGATGGAAGCGCGCGGGCTGAATGTGGTGACCGAAAAAGTCGAGGAGGAGTCGGGCGACATCGTGCTGGAACTGCGCAAATGGCAGTGAGAGCGAATCGGTCCGTGATCGAGACCTGGAAGGTGTAAAAACGAATGGGGCGTTTTGAAAAACTGGAGATGAAGCCGGAGGGGGCGGAATCCACGCCGGCCATGCTGGACAGTCCGGGGACCAGCCGGAAACCGTCCACGGAAACGCGGCCTGGAATCGGCGAGGGGGAGGGAACCGGGTTCGCGGGTCTGGAACCGCTGTCGGGGGACGCCGTTCTCCGCGCCGCAAACGACGCGTTCTACACGGGCGATTGGCGGCAGGCTCTGCGGCACTACTCGCGCGCGTTGCAGATGGAAACCACCGGTGTGGAGCCGTGGGTCGGCCAGGTGCTGGCGCTGCTGTTTCTCGATCAGGTGCGCGAGGCCGATATCTGGTCGCGCCGCATGCTCGAGTGTTTTCCCGATCATCCCACCGCGGTTTCGTTGAGTGGTCTGGTGCGTTCTCTGCAGGGCATGACGCGCAGCGGCATCGGTTCGTCGGACTTTGCGATGAGCAAGGGGCAGGCCGACGTGTTGTGCTGGATCGTGCGCGGGTGGATGCTGCTCGAGGGGGGCAACCAGAACTGGATGCACTGCCTCGACAAGGCGGTCGAGCAGTGCCCGCCGGACGGCTGGCGGTTCCACCTCCTGACGGGCCTGGTCCTCGAGCGCTACAAAAAGTGGCCCCAGGCCGTCAAGGCCTACCAGACGGCGGTGGATCAGAAACTGGACAATTACTACCTCTGGAGCCGACTGGGGCACTGTTACGACCAGCTGGGGCTGGCGCGCAAGGCGCTCGAAGCCCACCAGCATGCCCTGTCGCTCAACCCCGACTACCCCCCGGCCCGCAAAGCCGTGGACGACCTGAGCGCCTTCCCCCTCAAGACGTTTTTGCGCAAGGCGGTCCGCCTGTTTCGGCGAAACGCGTGAAACGGTCAGGAGGGGCAAACGGGCAACCCCCGTATCGACAGGAGAATCCAGAAGTCTTGGTGTCGTGGAGTCACAAGCGGAAGGGAAGAGTAAAATATCCTGAAATGCAGGCATTTTGTGAACAGGGGAAAGCGCCCCGGCGGGGCGCCGGCAAGTAGCCGGGGGTGGAGCAAAGCGGAACCCCCGGACCTGTCCTTAAATCTTTCCCGCCCCGGAGGGGACGGAGGGAAACTCGATAAAACCGATGGATTGGAAGCCGCCAACGTCATGTGTGCCATGACGGCCCTGCGCCCCTCCGGGGCGCGTAAAGGGAAGGGGCTTCTTCCGGGGGTTCCCTTCGGTCCCCCCCGGCTACTGACCTTTGCCCCTGCCGGGGCAACATTTCGTCCGGTTTCTACAGGACTTTTGGATTCTCCTGCCCGTACCGATCTCTGCCGGTGTGGAAGAAAGAAGCGCCGTCCATGAGCAAGCAGAACTCATACCATCCGCCTTACACTCTTTCCTCAGCGATTCTGCGCCGGGTGGCCGAGATCGGCGAACAAATCGGACGCCTGTCTGTACAGGAAGAAAGGGCAAAGGTTTTGCGCCTGCGGCGGACGAATCGGATTCGAACCATTCAGGGGTCCCTGGCCATCGAAGGCAACACGCTCAGCACAGAACAGATTACCGCGATTCTGGATGGGAAACGGGTTCTTGCTCCGCCCCGGGAAATTCAGGAAGCGCGCAATGCGATT
>DAOPYU010000359.1:0-3618 GCA_035353095.1 Candidatus Sumerlaeota bacterium
CTGCGTATCGCCGGTGGTATCTTCACCAAGATCGCCGACATCGGCTCCGACTTGATGAAGATCGTGTTCCACCTGCCCGAAGACGACCCGAAGAACCCCGGCGTGATCGCCGACTGTACGGGTGACAACGCCGGCGACTCGGTGGGCCCCACGGCCGACGGCTTCGAGACCTACGGTGTGACCGGTGTGGCGTTGGTCACCTTCCTGGCTCTGGCCATGGTGAAAAATCCGACCGAGTGCGGTCAGCTCATCATCTGGATCTTCACCATGCGTATCCTCATGATCATCACCTCGCTGGTTTCGTACCTTATCAACGACGTGTACACCAAGTCCACGTTGACGGGCAAAAAAGAGTTCGATCCGGAGTCGCCCCTGACCGTTCTGGTCTGGATCACCTCGATTCTTTCGATCGCGGTGACCTACGGCGCCACCTACCTGCTGTTGTCGCACAGCGAAAAACTTTCCGGCATCTGGTTCGCTCTGGCCTCGATCATCAGCTGTGGCACCGCCGCGGGCGCCTTGATTCCCGAGTTCACGAAGATCTTCACGAGTACGAATTCGCGTCACGTCAAGGAAGTGGTGAATGCGGCCAAGCATGGTGGCGCGTCGCTCGACATTCTGTCGGGTTTCGTCTGCGGGAACTTCTCCGCCTTCTGGCAGGGGCTCCTGATGCTCGTTCTCATGGCGATCTCCTACAAACTTTCCGCCAACAACGCCGCTCTGATCGCGCTGATGCCTTCGAACTTCCCGGTCGCCGCTTCGATCTTCGCCTTCGGTCTGGTGGCCTTCGGTATGTTGGGCATGGGGCCGGTGACCATCGCGGTGGACTGTTTCGGCCCGGTGTCGGACAACGCCCAGTCGGTCTATGAACTCAGCCAGATCGAATCGCTTCCCAACATCAAGTCCGAAATCAAGGCCAAATTCGGCTTCGAGCCCGACTTCGACGGTTCCAAGGACGCCCTCGAGAAGAACGACGGCGCGGGTAACACCTTCAAGGCCACGGCTAAGCCGGTGCTCATCGGGACGGCCGTTGTGGGCGCCACGACCATGATCTTCGGCATCGTCATGCTGCTCGACCGTCTGTTCGGCAACGTCATTGAGCACCTGAGCCTCGTCCAGCCCACGATCATCTTCGGTCTGATGATCGGTGGCGCGGTGATCTACTGGTTCACCGGCGCGGCCACGCAGGCCGTGGTGACGGGCGCCTATCGTGCCGTGGTGTACATCAAGGAGAACATCAAACTTGACGCCGCCACCGCCTCGATCAAGGACTCCAAGGAAGTCGTGCGGATCTGTACGTTGTACGCCCAGAAGGGCATGTTGAACATCTTCATCGTCGTGTTCTGCTTCGCCCTGGCTCTGCCCTTCGTCGATCCTTACCTCTTCATCGGTTACCTGATCTCGATCGCGTTCTTCGGTCTCTATCAGGCCATCTTCATGGCCAACGCCGGTGGCGCGTGGGACAACGCCAAGAAGATCGTCGAAGTGGACCTGCGCATGAAGAACACGCCGCTGCACGAAGCGAGCGTCGTGGGCGATACCGTTGGTGACCCCTTCAAGGACACCTCGTCGGTGGCCCTGAACCCGGTCATCAAGTTCACGACCCTCTTCGGTCTGTTGGCCGTCGAGATCGCCGTGACGATGAAGGATCAGGCGACGAAGTTCGGGATCGCGGGCGTGCTGATCGCGATCGCCCTGGTCTTTGTGTACCGCTCCTTCTACAGCATGCGGATTCCGGAAGACAAAGAGATTTAATCTCTTCTTTCCTCGCTCCAACCGGAGCGGGTGAGGAAAAAGTGACGCGGCGCGGGATCGGAAACCTTCCGATCCCGCGCTTCGTTTTTTACCGTTTCCGCGTGAAGAAATGCGTAAAACCCTGATTTTGGCCAGATTCTGCTTGCCAAGATCGCCTCGATCTGATACCTCTACTATCATCTTGTGCGGCGCTTGAAAGTCTCAGGCACATGAACCCCGACATTCGTGAAATCAACCATCTTGCCCTGATCGCCGGAGGGGGACGCTTCCCGTTTCTCCTGCTCCAGTCTGCGCGCGAACTCGCCATTCCCGTTACGGTCTTCGCCATCAATGGGGTGACCTCTCCCGAACTGGCCAACTTGGCCGAACGGATCTACTGGCTCGAACTGGGCGAGGCGCTCTCGCGTTTTGTTGAGCATTGTCATACCGACGGCATTCGTTACGTGGTCATGGGAGGCCGCATGGCCCACAACATGATCTGGCGTTACCGCGGTTTCGACAAGCGAAGCCTGCGGGTGCTGGCCCGCATGGTCACCCGCCGGGCGGACGGCATTCTGGGGACCGTCAGCGACGAACTGGCCCACGAGGGCATCCTGATGCTCGACCAGTCGTTTCTCCTCAAGAACTGCATGCCGGAAAAAGGCCTGTTGACCCCCAAACGCTCCCTGACCCGCACCGAAAAGAAGGACATCAAGTTCGGCTATCCCCTGGCCCGCGAAATCGCCGGGATGGACATCGGCCAGACGGTCGTGGTCAAGGATCTGGCCGTGGTGGCGGTCGAGGGGCTGGATGGCACCGACGAGACCATCCTGCGGGCCGGGCGTATCAGCGGCGGGGGAAACGTGGTCATCAAGGTCTGCAAGCCCCATCAGGATTCCCGCTTCGACATTCCGGTCATCGGGCCGGACACCGTGCGCACCCTCCAGCAGGCGGGGGGGGGCGCTCTGGTGATCATGGCGAACGAGACGTTGTTCTTTGACCGCGAAGAAGCGGTTCTATTGGCTCAGGAAGCCGGAATTGCCATTGTCTCGATTTAACCCCCCTTTTTCTCCTTCGTTTTTTTCTTCCTCGCTTTTTTTTCGGAACTTTTTTTGCCTGCGTGTGTCAGATGTAGAGAAAGAGAGAACCGGCAAGCGGTTCTCGAGGGGGTTCGCCCCCAACACCCGGCCGGGTGGGGCAAAATCCCGGACAGTCGTCTCACGGCGTGCTCTGGCAACACTGCCAATCAGTCTTGCACAGAGTCACTCTCCCGGGTACAATGAACCCGGAGTCGTAAGATCGAAGATTCTGAAGGAAGGGATCCAAGACCATGTCAAGATTCAAGCGAATGCTTCGGATGATGCCGGTTCTGCTGGGATCGGCTCTGATTGTCAGTAGCGTAGTGGCGGCCCCGGAGCGTTCTTCCGGGCGGGCCGGGGGGAGCGATGATAATACGGCGCGTGTGGCCGGTCAGGGACGGCCCCAGCAGGCCGATACGCCCCGGGTCAGCACGCCGCCGCAGGTGTCGCGGCCTTCGGCGCCCCCGGTTTCACGACCGTCGGCGCCTCAGGCGGCGCCTCGCCCGAGCGCGCCTCCCGTGGTGCGGGACAGAGACAGTGCTCCCACCCTGCCGCGGGGGGGGGACCGCGTGGTGACGCCTCCTTCTTCGCGGGGAAATGATTCCGCCGGGCGTGTCGAGACGCCCCGTCTGCCCCAGCGCGGAGGGGACGATTCTCCGGCTTCCGGCAATGTGGGACGCCGGGCTCCGGGCAGTGGCAACGATGAAAGATCGGGCGGGGTCAGTGTTCCCTCGAAACGGGGGGATGACAGTTCCGGGGGCGTGATCACCCGCCCCTCCAACCCGGACGGAGCCAAGGGGCGTAC
>DAOPYU010000359.1:3718-4838 GCA_035353095.1 Candidatus Sumerlaeota bacterium
GACACGGGGGGGACCAAACCGGGCGACGTGAGCCGGATTCCGGACCGCAGCAAGGACACGCCTTCCCGCGACACGGGAGGAACCAAGCAGCCGGGCGAGAAGAGCCGGGTGCCGTCGGGCAGCGTCTTTGAACGCGATCGCAAAGGCCCGGATGCCGGGGGTGTTTCGGAACGTGTGCCTTCCGACAGGAAGACGCCGGGACGCGACACGGGTGGCGTGACGGGGCGCGACAAGGGGGGTGTGACGGGCCGTGACAACGGGGGCGTGACGGGACGTCGTGAGCCGGGTTCCAGGGTTGAGCCGGGGACAAAGGTTGATCGCAATGCGCCTTCTTCCAGCCGGATCTTGGAGCGTCCGGGCCGCAAAGATCTGCCGACGTCGGCGGCCATGCGCGAAGTGCCCAGACCCGCCCTGCATTCCCAGAACCACTGGTCTCCGCCCAAGTATCACGATTATCACAACAAGGACGACTACTGGCACGACTACTGGCACAGCTACTGGCACGAGTCCTACCACCACCACCCGAAATGGAGCTTCTCCACCTGTTTCGGCTTCGGAAGCTGGGGATTTTCAGCCGGTTACGGCGGCTACAATTCCCTCTCCTTCTGGTGCGGCGCCCCGGCCTATCCCACGGCGGTCTATATGTCGCCGGTTGCGAACTACAACTACGGATGGCCCTACGCGACCAACTACTCGTACTTCTACACCGGCCCGTATGCCTACAGCGCCTATCGTCCCTACTACCGTACGGTGACCTACTACGAGCCGGCCTACTACAGCGTGGATTACTACTCCGCCCCCTGGTATGAAGGCGTGTACTACGAGCCCACGCCCTGGTTCTACGGACCGGCCTACTCCGACTTCTCCTTCAATTTCTCCTACGTCTTTGACTGAGAAGCGGAACGGGTCACCAGCCCACCGATCTGAACAAAACAACGAACCCGGTCCCGAGTGGGCCGGGTTCGTTGTTTCTGTCGGAAGTTCCCTTTCCTCAAAGAAAGCCTGGGCGAACCCGGGACCGCCAATCTCCCGATTGGCGCGGTAAGATTATAGCCCTTGTCAGAAAGAATCTTCCTTATGGCAAGGAGTCCGGCCTGTTCGAGACCCAAGTCCCGTCAGG
>DAOPYU010000360.1:0-4828 GCA_035353095.1 Candidatus Sumerlaeota bacterium
TCCTCGGCCAGGCGCTTGATGCGCGCCGCTTCCACGTCGTAGGTCAGGCACGCCTGCCAGACCAGGTCTATCACGCACTGCGCGCGGTACTCGCGCGCCAGCAGCGTCAGGAGATCGAGCCGTCCCTGATTGGCCGTCATCACCGAACAGGGCAGGTGAAAATACTTTTCGGCCAGCGCCAGCATCGGGTCGGCGGCGTTTTCATCCACGTCCTCGATAATCGGCTTCAGCCCCGTACAATTCTCCTGTGCCACGACCAGCCCGCCGTGACTCTCGATGATCTCGATCACCCGCTCGGCCCCGTGCGCCATCGGCACGCCGGTCATCAGCACCCGCACGCGGCGGTCATTCCGGCTGCGGTCCGCCATGCTGTCCCTGAAACCTTGAATGAGTTTCTCGTATTGCTCGAAGTCGGCGGCGATGCCCGAGATGCTGCTCTTGAAGTCGAGCAATTCGCGCCCGGTCAGGGGGGGATTGTCGCTCTTCATGATCTCGGCCAGGTTGCGGCGCAGCGCCCGCTCGCGGTTCATCACCCGGATCGCCTCGCGCAGGCTGCAATCGGTCACCTGGACCTTGAACCGTTCCTCGAGCACATTGCGCAGCTGCTGCATCTGCTCGACCCAGTGGGCGAACGCGGAGGGATCGTCCGGTTTCTGGGGCAGTTCGAGCACGTGCATTGGCCGCGACTCGGCCATCAGCTCGTACATCTTCTTTTTGCCGTCGCACGTCGTTTCGGCCACGATCAGATCGGCCATTTCCAGAAATGGATTGCTCTTCTGGAGATGGTACCCATACGTGGATTTGATGAGCGGACAGAGATTGGCGGGCAGGTCGGATTCGGCTGCCGGAATCGTCGCCGCCGAACCGCCGCACAGGCACACGGGCAGCGCCCCGGCGGCCAGAATCACCTCGCGCGGCGTGAACTCGCAGAGAATCCCCACCACCGGTTTCCCCTGGGCCTTCGCCGCCCGCGCGTATTCGAGGCAGTTGCCGATCATGTTGCAGAACCACGCCTTCGCCTGCTCGACCGGAGTTCCCGGCGCCTGGGACGGGCACGGACTCTTCTTTGCGACACAACAGGGCGATGACGGCGTCACACACGGGTCCGTCACCCGGATTTCCTGGGGTTCGCCTCCCCCGCAGCACTTTGACATAACCCTCTCCTTCTTCTGTCACGGCGGCAGCCGCCCGCCGGGCGATTGGCCTCTCCTCATGCCGGAGGCGCGTTTTTCATCTTTCCAGAAAAACGCGCCTCCGGCAACCCTTCTCGCGACTCGTTATCGGGCTTCAGCGTTCCCGAGCCACAAACAGCCCCTGGGCGATCTTGCCCGCGTGGGCCAGTTCCTGCATGAAAAGCATTTCCCGCTTCAGGAAATCCATCACCTGCATGTCGAACCCCACGAACTTCAGCGCGTCGTAGGTCAACTGTTTGGTCAGCATTTCGAGGTACAGGTCCACGTACGGCTCAAAACGGCCTGTATTGATGGCGTAATCTATCGTGAAACTGTGTTTCTCCAAGAGCAATTCATACTCCTTGATACTTGGCAGCGAGGGGAACTTCATGAAGGTCAGGAAGCGGTCCGCTTCCTCTTCCGTTAACCCGGCGGGGCCTTCGACCCAGTCGGTAAAGGCGATGGTCCCACCCGGTCGCACCAGCCGCGCGGCTTCGGCCAGGAGGCGATCCTTGTCGGCCACATAACACCACGCGTCCTCTCCCCAGGCGAAATCGAACTGTCCTGCCGCCAGGCCCGTGTCGCACACATCGGCCACCGTGAACTGGATGCGATCCCCGAATCCTTCCCGTTCACTGCGATGCCGTCCGACCGTCACCACCTTTTCTGTGGCGTCCACCCCCTGCATCTTCTGAACCCCGCGGAAGCGGACCAGGAACCGCATGCCCGCGCCGGTGCAGCAGCACAGGTCCACGCCGCGCGTGCCCGGCTCAATGTTCGCCTTTTCGGCCAGATCCAGTGAAGAAACCAGCCCGCCGATGTGGATCTGTTCCCCCATGACCATTTCCCAAAGCTGTCCCTCCGGACCGCTGTAAACCGCCTGCACATCCCTCAAACCGAGCGAATCTTTCGAATGCATGAACGGCATCCTTTCCCAAACTGAAAATACTGGAGTCGAGGCCTACCCATACGCGGGTTCTGAACCGCGCATATTATACTGAGACAGCCCGTCAGGAAGCGATAAAAAACAGAAAGGAGATTCTTCTTTTCGGCGGACATTCCGGGCCTGTCGCGCGGCTACCCGGTCACTTTCGTGCCCGCACTGTGCAGGTCGCGTACCGTGAATTCGACCGATTGAACACCATTCCACGTGTTCAGCCGCACGAACCCGGCCAGGTCCACCCGCCCGTTGGCGGCCAGAAGCGACTCGATATCCGCCGGCGCATAGGGGCAATTGAACCACATCGCCGTCAATGGTTCGCCCGATCCGTTTTGCCGCGCCAGAAAAAGTTTCAGATGTTTTCCGCCGATAAACTGGGGACGCTGGACCACCTCGCAACCCAGCAATGCCACGCACGGTTGCGGGTTGCCATTGCCGAAGGGACGCAACCGCTCGATCTCCGTCAGGAAGGTTGCCGTGAGTTCCTCCGGCGCGGCGGCACAGTCAATCTCGAGCATCGGCGCCATCTGGGCCGCATCCGCCATGCCGGCGGCTTCGCGGTTGAGCCGCTCGCGGAACAGCGTCAGCCGCTCGGCCGGCAGTGTGACCCCCGCCGCCAGCGTGTGTCCGCCATACTCGATGAACAGATCGGCGCACGTCCCCAGCGCCGTGTGGATGTCAAAGCCGTTGACACTGCGGGCCGAACCGCGCGCCACCTCGCCCTCGATACTGAGCACGATGGCCGGATGCCCGAACCGGTCCACCAGCCGCGACGCCACGATTCCCACCACGCCCTGGTGCCACCCCTCCCCGGCCACAATCAACACGGGATCGTCGAGCAACGAGGTGTCCTCGGCGACCCGCTCGAGCGCGTCGGTCAGGACCTCGGTCTCGAGCGAGCGGCGCTCCTGATTCAATTCGTCCAGGTACCGCGCCAGTTCCCAGGCGCGCGTTTCCTCCTCGGCCAGCAGGATCTCGAGCGCATCGTCCGCGTTCCCCGTCCGCCCCGCCGCATTCAGGCGTGGGCCGATGAGGAACCCGACCGTTTCGGTCGTAAAAGGCTTGCCGTTCAGTCCCAGCAGCTGGGTCAGGGCCTTCAGCCCCGCCTTGCGGGTCCGTTCGAGTTCCCGCAGGCCGAAATGACTCAGGACCCGGTTTTCCCCCTGCAGGTTCATCACATCGGCGATAGTCCCCAGCGCCACCAAGTCCAGAAGCGAAACCAGAAAGGGTTTGGCCTTCTCGGGCGAGCAACCCAGGCGCCGCAGCAGAGCATGCGCCAACTTGAACGCCACCCCGCACCCGCTCAACTCCTTGAACGGATAGGGGCATTCCGGGCGGTTGGGATTGACCAGCGCCACCGACACGGGCAGAGTCTCGCCCGGCTGGTGGTGGTCGGTAATCACCACATCAATCCCCAGGCGCGCGGCGTGTGCCACCTGTTCCACGCACGAAATTCCGTTGTCCACCGTGACGATAAGCCGCACCCCGCGCGCGTGCAGGCTCTCGACCCCCTCGCAGCTCATTCCGTACCCCTCGTCGAGCCGGTGGGGGATATAGGGGGTCACTTCCACCCCGATAAACCGGAAAAATCGGATCAGCAACGCCGTGGCGGTCAGGCCGTCCACGTCGTAGTCGCCATAGACGGCGATCGGCTCCTGCTCGCGCAAGGCCCGGGCGATCCGCTCGACCGCCGGCTCCATGCCCTGCATCAGAAAGGGATCGTGGAGCATTCCCAGAGAAGGGTTTAAGAAATTCTGGATCGCACTATCGTCCGCCAGACCGCGCGTGGCCAGAATTCGAGCCGCCAGCGCGCTCCACCCCAGTTCGCGCGCCAGCGCTTCCGCCCACGCCTCATCCATTTCGCGGAAACGCCAGATACGATTCAATACAGGTGTTGCGTTCGGCAACGACAGAGCCGCCATAAGGAGAAGTCCGATATGATCGTAAAGGAATCAGGTCGCTCCGAGACGGGACCACGCGATCCCTCCGGAGCAGGAACGTTCGCCTACACTAAGCCCCCCCCGCCTGCAAGTCAACGCCTTTAATTGGAAGAAACACCCGGACGCGGTCATTCTCTCGATCCCGGAAGGGCCGGCTGCCCATTCTCATCCGACTGGTTTTTATGATCTTGCGAGATTTAATGAGGAAATATCCCGCTTGGGCGTCTCAGAGCCTGTCTGAAAAGTCATTATTTCCCCGGGAACCGTTTTCCCGAGAAGACAAAGCCCCCCGGGGACGCCAGGTCCCTCCCCCAAGGCGGTTTTTTCATGGAGGGCGGGCGTTCTCGCCCGCCTGAAAGAAAATGTAGATGTCTGTGGCGATCTTGCGGGGGCACCGGGCGTCCTCGCCCGCCTATGAGAAAATCCGTACTCGGACGTTCAACAGCGGTGAATCAGCAAACGGAAGACTTCTCACACAGGCACTCCGATAGGGGGGTGTTTTTGTCCCGTGGGGTTTGCCAGCGGACGAAGGGGTTTGGGGTGTTCTTCCCGTTTATTCCCCTCGACCTTTCATCCTGATGTTTGAACCTTGAAAACCGCAGTGACGCGAACAAGTCGTTTGGGAGCAGGAGGACTCAAGACACCCGGAGGGTGAGTTTCGGAAAGAGGAGAAAGACGTCGGACGAAAGAGAAATGTGGGGGAAAGCGCCAACGGCGCGATTTTAGAGCAACTGCCAGAAAGAACCTTCATTATTTCTGCCGGTTCTGGTAACGAG
>DAOPYU010000361.1:0-4826 GCA_035353095.1 Candidatus Sumerlaeota bacterium
CCAGTAGCACGTACGACCGTGGAACGGTCAACCTCTGGGATGTGAACAGTACGATCCCTTTGCGGACGGTTTCGATTGACGATCAGGCGGTGCAGGGCGCGGCGGTGTCCTACGATGGAACCAAGATCGCGCTTGTCACGGCCAGTCTGGTACCCGAGGGGGTGGATCGCGCGCGTCGGTTTGTCTCGGGCAATGTCGTCATGGATCCGGTGAATGGGGTGTTTGTAACGAACTGGACACAATCTTACGATCCTTTTATCCGCTTGTTTGTTTACGATGTGACACAGAGTGTGCAGGAGATTCATTCCATTCCCCTGCCGACGGATGAAAACCTGAGTAAGATTTTCCCTTACAAAACGAAAGGGTTCTCGCACTGGAACAAATACCTGGGCTCGGTCTGTTTCGACCGGCAGGGAGAACGGGTTCTGGTCACCTCGTATGACTACAATGAGAAGGCCGCGAATCTGGGGTATCCGGACAACAAGGAGTTGATCGAGTCAGCCGATAATGCCTGTTTCAGTCTCAAGGACGGGCGTTTCCTGCAAAGCTGGGGGCTGGATGGTCATTTCCAGGATCAAGATACCGTGTACTGGAAGACGGTGGATTTCCGGCCCCGCATGACCAGTGACGGCAACCGGATTTTCTGTGGGACTGAGCATGGCTTGACCATGATCCCGCGTGAAATGGGGCAGCCGATTCACAACACGGCCTTCCTGAACCAGATGCAGGGGTTTGACAATTCCCAGGTGGGGTCGCATGCGTTCTACATGCGGGCGATGGAAGACCCGCAGCACCCGGAAATCTATGTCGCGGATGAAATGGATATTGCGATTGCCTCCGGAGAAGGAGGGTTTGCGCATCTGGTTGGTTTGGGGGGGTGGCCGCATCCCGATTGGAAGACGCGCGGAGATTACAACAAACTGTCGGTTTCGCCCAATGGGGCTTTTGGGGCCGCGGGGGACTTCCTGTTCTCGATGCAGACGGGCGCCTTGTATTCGAACTTTGCCACGGCGAACATCGAGTATCGCAGCGGGTTCAATCAGAGCGGGGAGTTCTGGGGATTCGTAATGGAAAGCCCCGGCAGCGCCATCCGTACGATGCGGACCACCGACACCCTGGCGACCTTGTACAACATCGTCCACACCACCGACGTGCCGGCGAATCCGTTCAAGATGCTTTACCATCGCGATGGCCGGACGGTGGCGGCGGTTTTCGAAACGATGGGGGTGAAGTTCTACGACATGCCGACCCATACGCCCGGGGTCTTCTGTGCCTTCAACGGTAAGATCAACGACGCGGCGCTTTCCGAGGACGGGTCGTTCCTTCTGATCGCCGGAGGCAATACGGTGCGCCTCTACGATACGCGGACCGGCGCGATTCTGCGTTCCTTCTACCCGCAGCATGCCAATGTCCGCGACGCGCAGGCTTTGTCGGTCCAGTTTGCCAAACATGACAATGAACTCATGATCGGCTGGAATTACAACTATATCGAGATCTTCCAGCGTGTCCAACCGCAGAGTCTGGAGATGACGCCGGTGGAGCGTTCGTTGATGCCCGGCCAATCGCAGGCGTACCGGTTCAAGATGACCCTCGAGGATGCGACGGTTCTGGATGTGACGCCCCAGGCGGGAACCGAGAGCACCACGTTCTCGGTTCAGGTGATTCCGGCCGACAAGGCGACCATCCATGACAATATCGTGACGGTGGCGGAAGGGGCGACGGGGGATTTCACGATTCTGGCGGTTTACCGGGAGACGGGTTTGTGGCTCCAGGCGCAGGCGCACGTGACGATCGCCGAGAGCCAGATCCAGCAGCTCAACGTGAATCCGGAAGTTTACCGGATGAGCGCCGGCGCTTTCCGGCCCTTCTTCTATACGGCCCTTTACAGTGACGGTTACCAGGAAGACGTGACGGATCAGGTGACCCTTTCGACTTCTTCCCCCCAGTATCTGACGATTGTGGACAATCAGGTCAAGGTCAATTCGGGAACGCCTTCGGGGGAATATCCGGTCGTGGGTACCTATTCAAATGGACAGACAACGCTGACGGCGACCGGTACCGTGAACGTGGTGGTGCAGGGAACCGCGTGGGATCGGTTTGCCGTGACCGGTGGGGGAGACGGGTTGTCGGGTGGCTACAGCCCCGACTCGACGCGCCTGGCGTTGGGGTTTGGGTCGGGCGGTGTCAGTCTTTACAGCGTGGGGGCCACGCCGGGCGACTACGCGTTGCAGCAGACGTTCATTGCTCACACTGGCGCGGTGCGGTGCGCGGTTTTCGGCAGCGACACCCAACTTCTGACGGCGAGCGAAGACGGGACGATCAAGGTCTGGGATCTGGCCGATCTGACGACGCCGTCGTTGACCTGCCACCATCAGGCGCCGGTCACTTGCGCGGCGTTCGTGACGGGGTATCTGGCCTTTGGCGACGTTCTGGGAAACGTGGGGGTGTACGACCTGAACGCCCGCAAAGTTCTCTGGAGCAAATCGGTCTCGAGTTCGCCTCTGCGCAGTATCGCCGTGGACAGTACGTCGGTGGTTTGCGGGGGTGAAAATGGGGATATTTATTTCCTGGCTCGCCGCGATGGTGTGCAGGATGCGGTCTTGAACCAGGAATTGAACAAGAATGCGGCCCACAAGGCGACTGTGGTGGCGGTGGGGCTGGGTAATCTGCTCGATGCGTCGAGCAATAGCTATCAGGCTATCTACACGGTCAGTCAGGACAAGACGGTCAAGATTCTCAAGCGAGCCGATGGCTCGCTGGTCCAAACCTATCCGCTGCCCGAGATACCGACCGCGGCCATGCTGGTGGGGCAGAGTCTTTATGTGGCAACCAAGAATTCGCCGGTCATCTGGGTCTATGACACCAAGGCGGGGGCGCTGGCCAAGATGCTGGAGATCGGGCCGGAGAATGGGGAAATTGCGAAACTCCTGATAGACCCGACCGCCAAATATTTCCTGGCGGGGCGGCGTTCGAGCCTGGGGCAGAATTCCCTGAACTACGGGTTGACGACCTCCCATCTGTCCCTGTACAACGACCCGTACACGCCCTCCTCTTCGTTCCAGTTCTGGGAGGTCAGCCGGGGACAGTATCGTGATTCGGCGGCCCATACCTATCCCCTCGTTTCGGCCCGAATGGTTGGGAACGATCAGTTGTTCACGCAGTGCGAGAAACGCGCGTTCAAGTGGAATTTCGATCTGGCGCATCAGGTTACGGGCAATCAGCGTATTCTCGAGACGGCTTACTTCTCGGAGCCGGTTTATTCGGGCCTTGACTCGACGGACGACGGGCAGATGCTGGCCTTGCGCCTGACCGACCGGATCTACCTGTATGACCTGCTTCAGAACCAGATGGTGGACGCGCTCTCCGTGCCTTCCGAAGCGGGACCGTTTGCGATTTCGCCCCAGAAACATTATCTGGCGACGGGCGATGCCCACACTCAGCTCTGGGATCTGGACACGCTCTCCTTGATCCGCGAGGATGAGCGTCCTTCCAAGGGGCTGGATTTCCTGACAAGCCAGACGCTGGCCGGGGTCGTCATGCTGCAGAAGAAGTTGTGTCTCTGGAACAAGGAAGGGCAGGTGATCGCGGAAAGTGACACGGCGCATTTCCCCCTGAAGGTCCTTTCCAATGTCAACGGTTCGAGCTGTCTGGTGCTCAGTTACGATGTCGAAAACCTTTCCGTCGTGGACCGCTACACGTATTACGTCGAGGTGTTCGATACGTCGAGCCGGACGCTCAACGATCCGGCAAAGCAGCGTCCCATGCCCATTGGGACGCCCGTTGCGCTTTTCACGACTCCGTGGGGATTCGAAGATGAGTATTTGATCGAGGACTGGGCGTTTGCCGTCTCCAATGACGATACGGCGGTGCTGGTGGGACCGGCGGGAGAAAAAACGGTTCGGTTGCCGGCCGGGTTGCGCAGCATCCGCCTTTATGAAAAAGGCTCGTTCAAGATGCAGCGCGAGTTTTATCCCGCCTATGGGCCCAACCAATTGATTACGGGAGCGGCGGGCGCCGCTTTCTCGAAGGACAATTCCATCATTGCGGTCGCCTGGCGTGACGGGTACTCCGAACTGTATCGTCGCCAGCCGCCTTCCGCTCTGGAAGTCGGGCTTCGTCCGCATGAATCCGGAGGAACCGAGGTTTACGGCGCCGACCTCGACGTCTTCTCCGGCAGTGCGTATGACCTGCGCGCCCGGCTGCGCTACACCAATCTGGAAAAGGTGGATGTTTCCGGTGATACCACCTATTCGATTACGCCTGCCGAGAAGGGGACCATCGCCGATGGCGTTCTGACTGTTTCCGAGGATTGCAAACTGGGGGACACGATCGTTCTCAAGGGGGAATTCCTCGATTCGACGCGGACGATCACGACTTCCGCCACGTTGCATGTGAATGTGCCGACTGGGACTCTGGCTGTAACGCTTCTGCCTTCCAATGCGGTAACGGCCGGGGCGCAGTGGCGTCTGACAACCGATACCTCGGGAACGTGGCGTAACAGTGGTGTCCCCCTGACGCTTCAGACGGGGGTGTACACGCTCGAGTTCAAGCCTCTCGAAGGATGGACCCGGCCCGCTTCGCAGGAGGTGACCATTCTGCGGGATCGTGTTTCGGCGGTCTCTCCGCTTTATATCGAGTATGGTCACTACGCCTTATCTGTTCTGACGGCTGGAACGGGGCGGGGAACGGTCTCGGTGACGCCGTTCGAGTTGAACTATGCGGATGGCTCGCAGGTTATGCTGGTGGCCAGCGCTTCGACCTCTTCGACGTTCACCGGCTGGTCCGGGGATGTGCCGGAGGATCAGGTCCATTCGAAAGTGCTGACT
>DAOPYU010000362.1:0-4824 GCA_035353095.1 Candidatus Sumerlaeota bacterium
GTCCTCCGCCGATGAACATGGCCCAGTGCGCCTTGTAGAAAACATTTCCGAAAACCTCCGTCCCACTCACGCAATCATCCATGTACACCCCCATGGAACCCATCCCCACGCCCCCCGTTTCATGGATGTAATTGTGGCGGATGCGGTTGCCCCGGAACGTGTAGTCCCGACCGGTATAGATGGCGCCCACGTCGCCCGTTTCCAGGGCCACGTGGTGGATGTCGTTGAACTCGATAAGGTGATCGTTTCCCCAGAAGAGGATGCCGGCGTGGGGGTGGTCGTGAATGAGGTTGTGGGAGGCCCGCAGTCCAACACCGGTCAGAGAGATGGCCGGGGCGTAGCATTTCGACCAGCGAGCCTGGCGTTGAAAGTGGCAGTTCTCCACAAAATGTCCCCCGGGCGTCAGGGTTTGACGATCGCCTCCCGTCAGGGAAACACCCCCGTCACCGGTGTCGAAAATATCGCAACTCTGAATACCGTGATTCCGGCCCCCATTGACGGAGATGCCGGTGTTGCCGATATTGCGGAGAAGACAACCGGCCACGCGGATGTTCTCTCCCCCCTGAATCTCGATGGCGGAAGCCCGGGTGGCCTCAAACACGAGGCCGCGCAGCGTCACATGACTTGCGCCGGAAGTTTTGACCAGAGGTTGTTCGATTTGCGAAAACAACGCCTCGCCTTTTTCGAGGGGCGAGGGGGGCCAGAAGTAGAGCTGGCCGGTCGGCTTGTCCAGGAACCATTCGCCCGGTTCGTCGAGTTCCTCCAGAATGTTGAGAAAACAGATCCGTTGCTTCTTGTTGAAGCCGTAATTCCCGTAGGGCTCCGCCGTCCGGACAAAATGGCGCGCCGGGTCCAGTTCCGCGATCCGCTCATAACTGTTCGCCCAGTCGTAGGCCCAGTAGCCATGAATCCAGATGTCGCCGGTGTTTTTCCATCGGGCCGGACGGTCGCTTTCATAGAAGAATCCGTTCGCAAGGGCGCCCATGACGGTCCCGTGGCCATCATCCTGGCTCCCTTCCTGGGGGAAGCCCGCGATGTGGTCCCACTCGCCCCCGTTGGGCCAGCGCGCCAGCGTCATGGGGCGTCCCCCGAAAAAAAGTTCCCCGTGCGCCACCCCCGACCGCCCGAACCCGCGTGGACGCAAGGTTCCGTAGTCCTGAATGCCCTGGGCGCGCAGATCGGCCACCACCACCTGGTCGCGCGCCGCTTCACTCAACCGTCCCCGCACCGTCTCGTCCTTGATCGGCTGAAATCCGGTGATGATCCGCCCGCCCAGCAGGCGCACCCGCTCGTCGCCCCGGGCCTGCCACACAATGGGCGCTTCTGGCGTTCCCGAATCTTCCGCGGTCAGTTCGAAGGCGTTTGTGCGCGGGTAATCGCCTCCGCGCAACCAGACCGTCAGGCCTTCTTTAGGCAAGGCGCCGTTGCGCTTCATTTCCCGAACGGCGTCCCGGGCCCGTTCCAGCGTGACGAAGGGCTTCTCTTCTGTCCCCGGGTTTTCGTCGGAACCTCCCGGTGCGACAAAGAAGTCGGCGTGGACGGTCAGGGTTCCGGCCAGTAGTAACAGGAATCCCAGGGTGAACCGGGTCCACGAACGGATGATTCCTTTCCTTCCGACCCCATGGAGAGTGTCTGTATATGAATATGACGTCTTCATTCGACTACCGCCTCCTTATGAGTATGAATGGTTCAAGCCGACAGCCCCGCCGCAGTAAAACCACACGCAACCACATAGAAAGAAAGCGCGAAAAACGCAAAAAGCGCGAACACTTCTTTTCCGTGTTTTCCGCGCCTTTCACATCGTTCGGGGTTCTTTATCCGGGTTGTGGCCCGTCGTCTCATGGTCCCCTCAGCCGGGGACCCCATCATAAACTCTTGGCCTCGTTCCAGAACACGTCCATTTCCTCGAGGGTCATGTCGCGCAGGTCGCGGCCCGTTTCGGCGGCGCGGCGCTCGATGTGGCGGAATCGGCGCGCGAACTTGTCGCAGGTGGACTGGAGCGCCTCCTCGGGACGCACCCCCATGAGCCGCCCCACGTTGACGAGGGAGAAAAGCAGGTCGCCGAACTCCTCCACCTGGCGTTCGGTGGCCTGGACGCCGGGCACGGGGGGACAGGCCCGGATTTCCTCATCGAGTTCGCGGAATTCCTCCTCGACCTTGTTGAGGGCGCCCGCCACGCCGGGCCAGTCGAAGCCCACGCGGCGCACCTTGTCCTGAATGCGCAGGGCTTTCTGGAGCGCGGGCAGAGCGCGGGGGATACCCGCCACGAGTGAATTATCTTTTTCCTTCTGGGTCCGCTCGCCCTGTTTGATCTGCTCCCAGTTGGTGAGCACCTGGCCCGCGCCGTCCACGGTCACGTTTCCGAACACATGGGGGTGACGGCGGACGAGTTTTTCACAGATCGCGTCGAGCACCTCGTCCACGATGAAGTGGCCGCTGCGCTGCGCCACGGCGGAGTGGAAAACCACCTGCAGGGCCACGTCGCCGAGTTCTTCCTTGAGGTGGTCCATGTCGCCCGAGTCAATGGCATCATAGACCTCGTAGGCTTCCTCGATCAGGTACTGCTTGAGGGTTTCGTGGGTCTGTTCCTTGTCCCAGGGGCACCCGCTCTCGGGGTCGAGGAGACGGTCCATGATCCAGCAGAGGCGGTCGAAGGCGTTCTGGGGGGCATCGGGGGGGAGGGTGGAGGTGAAGTCAGTCATAGTGCGTCGCATTTTACACGCCGTGGGATAAGTTGCAAGGGCAAAAGGATTCGCGTATGGTGAAGGGGGTGGGGATGGGACACGCTCGTCTTACGTGTTTTTAAGCGGACGATAAGTTGTTTTCCCGCGAACAGGTTGTTACCTTGACACCCATGATGACAGGAACCGAGACCATGAAACTGCTTGTTGTGGAAGACGAACCGAAGATTGCCAATGCGATTCGGGAGGGGTTGAAACAGAAGGGGTATGAGGTCACGATTGCGGCAACCGGCGAAGAGGGGTTCTTTCTGTCACAGTCCCAGACGTACGACTTGATTCTCCTGGACTTGATGTTGCCCGGTCGCGACGGGCTCGAGATTCTCCAGGCAATGCGCCAGTGTGGCATCCAGACGCCGGTTCTGATCCTCACGGCCCGCGACACGCTTGAGGACCGGGTCCAGGGACTCGACAGCGGAGCGGACGACTATCTGGTCAAGCCGTTTGCCTTCCCCGAACTCGAGGCCCGCATCCGGGCCATGTTGCGCCGCGGGCGGTCCGATCAGGTGGTGCGTTACCGTCTGGCCGACCTCGAGATGGACCTGATCACCCGGCGGGTCACACGGGGAGGGCAGCCGCTCGATCTGACCGGCAAGGAATACGATCTCCTCGAGTACCTCTTGCGCCACCAGGGGCGCATCGTCTCGCGTGAGATGCTCGGACACGAGATCTGGGGCGAGACGACGCGCGGCTCGGCCTTGGACAATGTGATTGACGTGTATATCAACCGGTTGCGGAAACGGGTGGACCTGCCCGAGTACACGAAACTGATCCACACGATCCGGGGGGTGGGGTTTGTCTTGCGGGAGGAAGAGGCATGAAGCGGTTCCTGCGTCCCCGCAGCGTCCGGATGCGCCTGACCTTGTGGTATGCCGGGGCTTTGTGTGTGGCCCTGCTGGCCTACGCCTTGTTTGTGTACCTGGTGCTCTGGCGCATGCTGACCCTGGACCTGGATCGGCAACTGGAACGGGACATCAAGTTCACCGAGGGTCTGCTCGAGATGAAAAACGGGCAACTCGTCTGGGAAAACGATATTGATACCGGAGAGGAAATCCCGGGTGTCGAGGTGAAAGGGTTGGATGGCGCCTTGTACTATCGCAGTCCCCGGTTCAAACGCGTCCACAAGGCGGACCACCGCAGCATGAGCAGGGAAGGACGAGTCGAGGGGGTGGGAACGGTCATGATTGAAGTTTGCCGCCGGGTCGAGCCGTTGCATGACGAGTTGCGTTTTCTGGCAGTGGTGCTGACCCTGGGAATTCCCCTGACGGTTCTGCTGGCCGCGGGGGGTGGGTTTGTGCTGGCGCGCCGGGCCCTGGTGGCGGTGGACCGCATGGCGGGTCAGGCGAAACTCATCACGGCCGAGCGTCTCTCGGAACGGCTTCCGGTCGAAAACCCGGACGATGAACTGGGACGGCTGGCCAGTGTGTTCAACGCCATGTTTGCCCGGCTTGAACGTTCGTTCGAGGAATTGCGTCGTTTCACAGCCGATGCCTCGCACGAACTGCGGACCCCGCTCACGGCCCTGCGCAGCGTCGGCGAGGTGGGACTTTCCAAGCCGCGCAACGTCGAGGACTACCGCGAGATTATCGGCAGCATGCTCGAAGAGGCGGATCGTCTGACGCGCCTGGTCGAGAGTCTCCTGACCCTTTCCCGGGCGGACGGAAACCGGATTCAACTGCGGCGTGAAGAAACCGACCTGAAGGCGCTGGCCGGGCAGGTTGTGCATCAGCTGGAAATTCTGGCGGAGGAAAAGAAGCAGACATTGCAGCTCGACATCCCTCCGGAAACCGTGAGCGTTCATGTGGACCCGATGGCCCTGCGCCAGGCGCTCACCAACCTGGTGGACAACGCGATCAAGTACAGCCCGTCCGGTTCTTCAATCCGGATTGCCGTGGTGGAACAGAAGAGCCACGTTCTGCTGGAGGTTCACGATCAGGGGCTGGGAGTGGCGCCGGAACATGTCCACCGGATCTTCGACCGGTTTTACCGGGTGGACAAGGCGCGCGCGAGAGAAATGGGGGGCGTGGGTCTGGGGCTGGCCATCGCCCGCTGGGCCGTGGAAAGCCACGGCGGCTCGATCACCGTC
>DAOPYU010000363.1:0-4805 GCA_035353095.1 Candidatus Sumerlaeota bacterium
CAGCTGCGTATCCCCGACGGCGATTCGGTCGCCCTCTCGCAATTCAACACTGGCGACGGGCGCGCCGTTGACCAGCGTGACCTGAGTCTTGGACAGGTTGGTCAGAATATGGCGTCCGTCGCGCTCCTCGATCAGGAAGTGACGACGCGAGACGCGAGGGTCGGGCAAGGTCAGGGTATTTCCCCGTTCACGCCCGACAAACACCAGGGACATCGCGCTCAGGTCAAACTGGCGGGGGGGGCCATGAGGTTCTTCCAGCAGCAACCAGGGCATGGGATCCCACTCACTCCCTTTCATGGGACACAGGATACTTGAGGAAAACCTCAACCCGGCCATTATCGGGGAGGCGGGGGTTCAGATCAAGCAAAAGCCGCCGGATATCCGGTTGTTTTCTGAAGAACAGATTGAGAGGGATGCGAGAAACAAAAAACGGAACAATGCGCGGCGCGGCAACTGCCGGACAGGGGCCTGCCGGTGCGGGAACCCGCCGGGGTCACTGGTAGATACGCCAGATGCCCACGCCCTGGAAGTAATGCTTCAGAATGTCGAGGTAATTGTACCCGTATTTGGCCATCATGATGGCCCCGACCTGACAGAGTCCCACCCCATGACCATAGCCTGCCCCGCGGATCGCGACGCGCGTCAGGTGGCGTTGCCCGTCGTACTGAGGTTCGATGACAAAAAACGTACTCTTGATTTTCAGCGCGCCCCGGATGGACATTTCGCGTGTCAGGGAAACCACTCCGCCATTGCTTGTGACCACATCGACGCGTTTGACCCGGCCGGACTTTGCGCGCGAGGCCACCCGGATGTCGAGAACCCGCCCGATGCTGCCGCCTTCCGAAGATCGAATCTGTTGCGCCAGCGTTTCGGCCGTGTAGGTCTGGGTCCAGCGGAATCGGCTTTCGGTGGGGTCGGGAAAGCCCTTTTGGTTCGGGTTGCAGAAACAGGGGGCGTTCGAGGTCAGAAACTGCCGGGCCGCCGCGTCGCTGCTCAAGTCGGGTTGTTCTTTGTAGGCGGCGGAATCCATCACGCTGTGCAGGTAGGCTTTCGTTTCCCCGCCCCACAGATCTTCCGTGCTGGCGGTGACCCCGCCGCAGGAATGCGAATAGACCGCGTCGGCGATGTTGTCGCCATAGACGCAGACCTGTCCCCAGGTGGCCTCGACGGCGGCGTTCGAGTCGGGCGACTCGACCATGGCCCCCTTATAGACTTGGCAGCACTGCTGGTCGCACATGTCGTAGTGCCACCCTTCGTGGCGGTGCATGCGCAACTTGGCAATCACTTCCGAGCGGGAAATCACCGCCTGGACCTTCTTCATCTCGAACGGCGCGTTGGCTCCGATTTCCGGCTGCACCACCCCGTACAGATAATGTTCGAGGAAAACCCGGTTGACGATCGAGAGGCGTTTTTTCGGGTTGACCCACACCTCGATCATGCCCCGGTAGGCCCGGTTGTCCTTGGTGCGCCACATGCCCGGTTCCGCCCAGCCGGTATAATTCTCCTTCACATGCTTCACGCGCGTCAGTCCGTCGCGCTGTTTGGGACGAAACCCGATGAATCCGGACGCCTGGGCCAGCACCCGCCCCTGCACGTCGCGGACTTCCAGGCGGTCGGGACCACTGGTGCCGGAGGGGGGACGGTAAAGTTCCGCGGCCGGAAAGGCCTTTTTAATCGCGGGTTCGGTGGCGTTCTTTTCCGCCGTTGTCAGGGGACCGAACATCACGGCCAGTTGGCTGGAATTCGACCGTGGATCGGACTGCACGTTCACCGGCCGCTTGAGTAGATTCGAAACCCGCCCGGCATACGCGTCGGCTTCTTTGCGCTGCGCTGCCGGGTACGTGTTCAGAATGTAATAATAGGTCAGGCTCAGTGACGCCCCACTGCCCCCATAGGTGACTTTCACCGGGAAATCGCCCGTGCCGGTGTAGAGAACCTTGCCGGCCTGATCGTGGATCACAAACTCCCCGTCGCACACGACTCGCACCGCCGTGCGCTCGCCGCCGATTTCCGAATCTTCCAGGCCGACGCGGATGTAATACTGCCGGTCGCGCAGTTGCGCGAAATCCTTTCCCAGATCCACCGCTTCCACCGGGGAAAGGGGGATCAAAAGCGGGAATACGAAAGAAAGAGCCAGAAAAAGAGGAATACGAAGAAACAACGGCAGTCGGGGCCAAACTCCCCCCCTGCCGCTGCGAGCAATTTCGCGAGCGGAGATAACGCTTTGTTTTATCAGTGGTTAGTCCCTCCGCGAAACCGTCCTATCCTTCAAGATAAACCCGCGGCAACCGGCACCCCATGTTGCAGAGGATTTCGTAGGGGATGGCTCCGGCCGCATGGGCCAGTTCCTCAACCCGTAGCAGGTGACCTCCCTGGCGCCCAAAAAGAAGTACGGGCGCGCCCAGAGACACGTCCCCTATATCAGTCACATCCACGACTGTCAAGTTCATCGTGATACGCCCCAGAACGGGAGCGCGCTGTCCCTGAATCAAAACCTGGGCCCGATTTGACGCGCTGCGCGGGTAGCCGTCCCCATACCCGACCGGGATAACCGCCAGCCGCGAGGGACGCCGTGTCACATGCGTACGGCCGTAGCTGATCGGGTGATTGGCCGGAACCTGCCGCAAGTCGGCGATGCGGGTCAGGGCTGTCATCACCGGGTCCAGTTCCGGCTGGGTGGACTCGGCGCCCGGCGCCAGCCCCGACGAAGAAACGCCATACAGGGCGATTCCCGTGCGGACCATCGAGAATCCCAGATCCGGGTGGCGCAGGGCGGCGTCGCTGTTGGCCGCATGAATCCACCGCGGGCGCATCCCCACCGCCTCGAGCTCGCGCAGCACCAGACGGAACCGCCGCGCCTGCTCCTGCGTGAATTGCGGGTCCGGCGCGTCCGACTCGCAGAAATGCGTCATGGCGCCCTCGAACTCCAGGTGCTCGAAACAACAGATTTTCTCGAGTATCCGGGGCAGTTCACGCGTGTCGTCCAGAAACCCCAGCCGTCCCATTCCCGTGTCGAACTTCAGGTGGACCCGGGCGCGGCGTTCCAAGCGGGTCGCAGCCGTCTCGAGCGAGTGCAGGATTTCCAGACTCGCGCCCGCCACGGCAAATCCTCCCGCCACCACCTCGGGCGCCTGCTCGGGGAAAATCGGGCCGACGATCAGGACATCGCCCTCGACCCCCGCCGCGCGCAACTCCAGGGCATCGTCGAGTGAGGCGACAATCAGGAAACGGCACCCTTCCTCGACCGCGGCGCGGGCGATACGGGCCGCCCCGTGGCCATATCCATCGGATTTGACAAGCGCCGCAAAACCGACCCCCGGCGCCAGCCGTTTGCGCACCACCTGAATATTCTCACGAAACGCTCTCAAAGAGATCCGGGCGACCTGGTTGGCGCCCGCCACGGCAAAGGATTCCGAACTCCGACACACATCACTGTTCATTTGCTTTTCCTGCGTCATTCTTGGGTGGAGCCAGTTCCGGCGCGGGAGTGGATTCCCCCGTCGCGTCCGGGGCTGTTGCTCCCTTACTGATTTCTACCGAAATCTTCACGTCGTTGGGCACCGAGGCGCCCTCCGGAGGGGATTGCGAGACAATCACGCCCGCCGCCTCCGATGAGGGGATTTCCCGTTTGTCGCTGATCCACGAGAACCCCCGCTTGACCGCGAGGCGATTCGCATCCGCGACGGTCAGGCCGACGAGGTTGGGCATGGGGATCAGTTTTTCCACCGGGCCGGCGCTGACGAGCATCTGGACCGGCGCCCCTTTCTGGATCATCTCGGACGGAGCCGGATCCTGGGCCATCACCGTATCGCGTTTGTTGGTCGCATGGGGCATGTAAGTCTGCCCCCCCACGGTCAGTTTCGCCCGCAGCAGGTCGCTCCGGGCATCCGTCAGGTCCTTGCCCCGCACATCCGGCACCGTCTCGAGGGCCGAACCCTTGCTGACTTTCACCCGCACCACCGAACCGGCTTTCACGATGGTGGATTCGAGGGGGAACTGCGAGACGATTTCCCCCTGGCGCACATCGTTGCTCAGGACGTACTCGTCCACCTTGAGCGAGAGTCCCTTGCCCTTCAGGTCGGGCTGTTCCCCCTGCTGCTGCAATTGTTTGAGCGCTTCGGACAGGGGCAGGCCGGTCACATTCGGCACGGGGATTTCCTTGCGGGTGATCTCGCGGCTGATCACGGTGTAGCTGACATAAGTCGCCGCGCCGAACACCACCGCACTGAGTGCCGTGACCTTGAAAATCAACCAGACAAAAAAGAAAAAGCGCAGGATCAGTTCCAGAATCACCCCGCGCTCGCGGGGCTCGCGGTTGGACGCCGGGGGCCCCGTGCGCCCTGCGCGGGGTTGACCGGACACAAACCGATTGGACTGAAAAACCGACGACGATTTTGTGTTGAACATTCGATCTGCACCACCGGGCGCTCGAAACGAGCAAAGGGTGAAGGGGCGCCTCCAAAGGCGTCGAAACGCAGACGTTGCCGAAAAAGCGGAATAAGGTCCGTCCAGCCAACCGATACCGAACCGACTCGCCGCCTCCGGTCTCAACGGACCCATGCACAGACAAACCCGCCCCATCCGCGCACGCACGATCAAAAGAAACCTTAGTAGGGAGAGAGCCAAAATGCAAAGAGATTCTCTTTCTTCGTCAAATCGGGAAAAGCCCTCCCGGAAAAACAGAACCCATTTTTTGCGGTTTTCACCTGAAATCCGGTGGGGGGTGCCCCAATGCGCCGAACCGGCAGATACCCGGAAAATCCAGCCCTCCCGGGTATCCCCATTCTCTATAATAAGCAACGCAA
>DAOPYU010000364.1:0-4804 GCA_035353095.1 Candidatus Sumerlaeota bacterium
GCGCCCTGACCATAGGGTCGTTCGCCCTGGACCACATCCGCTAGGCGACCTCTACCCCGTTGCTTGGCCGCGCCTCCGGCCTCTTCTGCACCGCCCGATCCGCCCGCCACCCATACGCCCGGCCACCGCACACCGGCCCAGCCGTTCGCCACACGCGCCCGCACCGCCGCCATCAGCTCCCTCGCCCACCGCCACATCAGGAGGAGGGTCACTCCCAGCGCCCCCCACACCAGCGGGGAGGACATCCAGTTGAGTCCGCTCGCGGAACCCACCGCGGCCAGCAACCACACGGCGTGCGCGAGCAGCCCCCACCCCAGCGCCAGCGAAAGAGGCAGCGACGGCGCCTTCGTCTGGCCCGCAAGCCGTCCCACCAGGCACAACGCGCCAAAACCCCACAACAGAGCCAGCAGGGGGACACAGGCCACCCGGGCCACCGCCAGACCGTGCACCGCAATGATTTCCGGATTCATAACCGACTCCTGATCTTCCTGATCCGGCAGATTGTTCTCACCCCTGTGTATCCAGGGTTTTCCGAAGTTTCGAGGGCGCCAACTGCGCCCGGACTTTCTGGATCAGGGAGGAAACCGTGAACGGTTTCTGTATGAACTCCACGTCCTGATTCAGAATCCCGTGCTGGGCAATGACGTCGGCCGTATAACCGGACATGTAGAGAACCTTCAGGCCGGGCCGCAGGGCCGTCAGACGGGCCGAGAGTTCCTTGCCGTTCAGACCCGGCATGACCACATCGGTGATCAGCAGATGAATCGGCCCCTTGTAGAGCGCGGCCTGTTCCAGCGCATCGGTCGCCGTTTCCGCCGTCAGGACGGTGTACCCGTGCCGCTCCAGAATAGTCCGTCCCAGACTCAGAATCGCCTCTTCATCTTCCACCAGCAGGACGGTTTCGCTTCCCGGCTCAAGAACTTCGACAGGGGCCGAGACCGGTTCCATAGGGGACTCGAGGACCCGCGGCAGGTAAATCCGCAAGGTCGTTCCGTGGCCCGGTTCGCTCAATACATTGATGAAACCTTGATTCTGCTTGATGGCCCCATACACCATGGCCAGCCCCAGCCCTGTTCCCTGCCCCACTTCCTTGGTCGTGTAGAACGGTTCGAAAAGGTGCTTGAGCGTTTCCGCGTCCATGCCGGTTCCCGTATCGCACACCACGATCAAGACATAGTCCCCGGCTTCGACCCCGGTATGGCCATCGTGAGCGGAATCCCGGCAGGTCTTGTTTTCAGTCTCGATGGAGAGCGTCCCGCCTCCCCGCATGGCATCGCGCGCGTTGACCGCCAGATTGGCGAGGATCTGGTGGAACTGGGTACTGTCCATCTTGACGGGCCAGAGGTGGGCCCCCGGCTTCCAGACCAGTTCGATGTCCTCGCCGATCAGACGGCGCAGTATCCGCAGCAACCCCTCGATCGTATCGTTCAAATTCAGTACGCGCGGACAGATCGTCTGCTTGCGCGCGAAGGCCAGAAGTTGCCGCGTCAGGTCTGCGGAACGCTGCGCGGCCATCATGATTTCGTTCAGGTCGTTGCGGACGGCCTCCACATCGCGAGCGTCCAGAGCCAGTTCGGTGTGGCCGATGATAACCCCGAGCATGTTGTTGAAGTCGTGCGCGACGCCGCCGGCCAGGCGCCCGACCGATTCCATCTTCTGCGCCTGGAGCAGTTCCATCTGCAACCGGTCCTGTTCCTGCCGGGCCCGAGTCCGTTCAGTGATATCTATCCCGATCCCCACGAAATGCGGCTTGTCATCTATGACCAGGGGACAGGCGGTCATGTACATCGGTACCCGATGACCGTCCTTGCACTGCAGTTCCACCTCCGCCTCGCCGAAGCCTTCCCGCAGGGTCTTCTGCACGGCAGCGAGAACGACCGACAGGCTCTTTTCGTCGCCGCGGTACCAGTCGAGCAGATCCATTCCGGCCAGTTCGGCGCCGGAATAGCCCGTCAGTTCCTCGTGCTTCCGATTCCAGCGCACCAGTTGATTCTTTTCATTGTAGAGATAAATGATCCCCGGAGCACTGTCCAGAATGGCCTCGGTCAGCCGTTTCTCGCGCAACAGCGCCTCGGCGGTTTCCTTACGGTCGGTGATGTCGCGGACCGACGCAATGACCCGTTTCCGTCCCCGAATTTCACAGGCGCGCAAGGCCACTTCGGCCCAGAAGAACTCCCCACTCTTGCGACGTCCCCGCCACTCGAAAACCTGGGGCCCGACCTCTATCGCAAGGTGGATATGCTTTTCCGCTTCGACCATCGTATAGGGCGGTTCATTCAGACTCAGGTCCTTCAGGGAAAACGTGAGCGCTTCGTTGCGCTCCACCCCGTAAAGAGCCAACATGCGTTCGTTGACATCCAGAATCCGACCGGCCTCGTCGTGGATCAAAAGCGCGTCGCTGGTAGAATCGAAAATCTCGCGATAGCGTTCTTCACTCGTGCGCAACGACTCTTCGGCCAGACGGCGCGTCGTGATGTCGTGATAGTTGATCAACAGGCCGCCGATGGCGGGGTCCTCGACCAGGTTCGCCATTGTGTATTCGATCCACGGGTAATGGCCCTCCTTGCAGCGGTAGCGGCACTCCCCTTTCTCCGACGCACCCGGATGGTTCACCAGTTCGGCCAACTGCTGCCGTACTCCGGCCCGATCGTCCGGATGAATGTTTTCCCAGATCGGAATCCCGATGGTCTCGTCGGGCCGCCAGCCGAACAGTTTCTCGATATTGGGACTCTTGTACCGATTGATCCCGTTCGTGTCCAGGATCGCGATCACATCGGCGATATTCGAGATCATGGCCCGTTGCTGGGTGGCCATCGCCCGCACCGTTCCCCCGAACGCATGACTCAGAACCCCGACCACCCCCATGGCCACGCAGGCCAGCACGGCGATCAGTATCAGCAGTTTCACCTGGGTGGCCCATTGTTCCTGCCGGGCATATTCGATGTTCACCCCCAACCGCACGATCCCGATTTCCTCCGATTCGAGTCCCCCGCGGTAAAGCACTACGATTTCCTTGACCACCTGCCCCTTCCAGAGACGGTCGCGGATGGCGGCCCGGTCCTGTTTCAACCCGCCCTGACTGAAGGCGATGTCTTCCGGGCTCGCCATCTGGTCGTTCAACTCCGGGTCGCTGTGGGCGATGATCTGGCCGTCAGGGGTTTCCACCGAAATATAGACCAGTTCGGGGATGCGGTCCTGCGTTTCCTCAACCAGCAGACGGGCATGATATTTCCCCGAGAAACTGATCCGGCTGATGGATTCACTCAGGATGCTCCCCAGCGTCTTGGAGAGCCGGTCCTCCTCCTGCGTCTGCAATTGCGAGAACAGGTAACCGGCAACCCCCGTCACCGTCAGCATCAACGCGATCACCAGCGCGCCGAAGCTCACCGCCAGTTTTCGGTCAACGGCATCCAGTATGCGGAATCGTTGGAACAGCATGAGCGAGAGTCACTTTCCCTTGGGCTTGACCACTTTCAGTTCGCCACGCCAGACCGGCGTCTTGCTTTCCCAGGGTTTCTTGAACTCGGTCGGCACCGGCCCCATCCAGCCGGGGAACAGGTTCAGGGTTTCCTTCGTGATAGGGAAAGTCGGCACAAGCGCGTGGTGAGGCGGGTTGTCGCCAGTCAACAACTGGTAGGCGGCCCGCATCGCTTCAGCTCCGAGCGGCCCACAGAATTGCGCGGAGTCTATGACGGTCAGGCGCCCGGTCTTGATATTCTCGATCGAATCCGGATCACCGTCAATGGTCGCCACCCGAATTTCCTTGCGGCCCGCATCCGCCAGTCCCCGCACCACGTTCAGTCCCCCGCCGTCATTGACCGTGAAAACGACATCCACCGTCCCACTGGTGGGAAAATCGTGCAGGATTCCTTCGGCCGCCTTGCGCCCGCTCTCCGGCTCGACCGCCTGATAGGACTTCAGCACCTTGTAGCGGCGCTTTGCCTCGGCCAGGGCGTCGAGGAAACCGTTGACCCGTTCGACGGTCGAAGAGACATGCGGGTACTCCACCAGAATCAGCCGGATCCCCTGGTCGGGCGCAAACCGGCTGGCAATGTATTCCCCGTCCAGATACCCCGCCTGGTAATTGTCCGAGGTTCGGTAGGCGGCCAGTTTGCCCCCCGCGATATACTGATCGTAGGCCACCACCGGTATTCCGGCCTTGTTGGCCTCACGCAACGGAACCGCCAGCGCGGCATTGTCCGTCGGCTGCACAATGATCAGGTCCACGCGCGAGGCAATCATCGCGCGCATCTGTTCGATCTGCTTCTCGATGCCGCTCGGACCGTCCCCGGCGACCTGTCCCTCCAATCGGACGGTGGACTGTCCCGAAGTCGCGGCCTCCTTGTTGATCTTTTCCGCCTCGGCTTCCAAACCCTTACGCATGGCCACCTGGCCCGGAATGTTCATGGACCAGTACAACACCCCGACACGGAACTCCCCGCCCCGGACGGTTGTGCCCAGAACTTGCAGAACCACAAGGAATAAGAAACATGCGGAAATAAAGGGGAGTCGCAGCCGATGACAAAGATCCCTTTTCATACAGGTTCCTCCTCTGAAACGGACAGATGACCGGCCCAGGATCGAGATACTTGTTCTTTCGGCTCACCGCTTATTTTCTGCCACATTACCGGACGATGCGCAACCCTCTTTTCCCGGGATGAACGCGAACACCCCCAACCAGCCGGATCGTGAAATCCCCGCCTGTTTTGAAAAAAATACATTACCGATTCTGGAAAGAGGGAAGAACGCTCCCCACCTGTTGCGAGGCTGGGCCTCCGGGGGAAACCAGACCGGGAAAATCCAC
>DAOPYU010000365.1:0-4804 GCA_035353095.1 Candidatus Sumerlaeota bacterium
CCGTTTCCTGGGCGAACAGAAGACTCGAAACCGAGAGTCTCGCCACCCGTTTGCTGAAACTGGCCATCGCCAGCCTGATCCTGGCGCCAGCCCTGACCGCAACGGGGGGAATAGGAACCCAATGGCTGCTGGGCCTGATCCCGCAGGAAATGGCCGGTCCCCGGTGGGTTCGATGGTTCCTGGCACATTCGTCCGGAGCGCTCCTGTTTGTTCCCCCCGTACTGGTTTTTTCTTCGTCCTGGTGGCAACATGCGCCCGGCACAGACAAAGATGACTGGTTGAATCATGCGGGCCGCCTGACGCTCGGGGTGACAGTCGGCCTCATCCTGGCGCTCTGGAGTGCGGACTCCCTGCTTGGACTCCTCTGGTTCAGGCAGGAAGAAATCGGCTGGACGGACGTCTTCCTGCCCCTTCATGATCCCCAGAAGATCCTCTCGCATATTCTGGTCAGCGCCACCCTGCTTTTTGCGGGAGGGGTGGTTTCACAACTATTGCAACACCTCGGAAACTCGCGCCGCAACCAGTACCAGAGCCATCTTGCGCTGCAAGAAAGCGAAGCGAAATTCCGCTCGTTGTTCGAGAATATGGCCGAGGGAGTCGCCCTTCATGAGGTGATCCACGATGCTTCCGGCCAGATTACCGACTACCGCATTCTGGAAACCAATCCCGTCTATGGGAGACACACCGGCATCCCGCCGGAAAAGGCCCGGGGAATGCTGGGCAGCGCGCTGTATGGCGTGACCCCTGCGCCCTATCTGGAGGAATTCGAGCAGGTCGCCCGCACCGGCACCCCCTTCTTTTTCGAGACCTATTTCGAGGGACTGGAAAAATACTTCTCGATTTCCGTTGTCTCACCGGAACCGGGGAAATTCGCCACCGTGTTCGAGGATATCACCGAACGCAAACACAGGGAGAAGGAACTGCAGGAAAAGAACGAAGAACTGGCCCGCTTCACCTACACCGTCTCCCACGACCTGAAAAGTCCTCTTGTGACCGTCACCACCTTCCTGGGCTACCTGGAGCAGGACCTCCAGAAGCAGAATCAGGAACGGGTCCGGAAGGATATCGGGTACATTCAGGGCGCGGCCTCCAGGATGTCGCAACTGCTGGATGAACTGCTCGAACTCTCGCGCATCGGGCGAAAAACAAATCCGCCCGTGGAAGTGTCACTGCAGGCAGTTGTCCGGGAGGCCCAGGAACTGGTCGCCGGTCAGATCGCCACGCGGGGGGTTCAGGTCAAGGTCACATCGGAACCGGTCTTGCTTTTCGGAGACTATCCGCGCCTGGTCGAGGTCTTTCAGAACCTGTTGGACAATGCCGTCAAATTCATGGGCGACCAGCCCGCCCCACGCGTGGAGATTGGAGTGGAATCCTCTCGGGACGGTATGGTATTTTTTGTTCAGGACAATGGAAAAGGAATAGATCCACGGCATCAGTCGAAGCTCTTCGGTTTGTTTGAAAAACTCGACCCCGAGGCGCCGGGCACCGGTATCGGCCTGGCTCTGGTTCGCCGAATCGTGGAAGTGCATGGGGGCCGAATCTGGGTGGAATCGGAGGGTCCCGGTCGGGGGACGACTTTCCGTTTCACCCTGGCCCGAACCAAGAAAGAATCGCAAGAGGCTCACGGAGATTCCCGATGATGAAAGGCCGCCCTATCACCCTTTTACTTGTCGAAGACGATCCGGCGCACGCCGAGATCGTCCGGCGCAATCTGGAAGACTTCCGCGTTGCCAATCAGATTCTCCATGTGCCGGATGGTCAGGCCGCTCTGGATTATCTGTTCCGGGAGGGGGCATTCCGTGTTCCGGCAACCAGTCCCCGACCCGACCTCATCCTTCTGGACTTGCGCCTTCCCAAGGTGGACGGACTCGAGGTCTTGCGCCGGATCAAGGAGGATGAGAACTTGAAGAAAATTCCCACAGTCGTGCTGACGACTTCGGCTGCGGAATCCGACATGCTCACCGCCTACGATAACGGGGCCGGCAGTTATTTGATCAAACCGATAGACTTCGACAAATTTTCGACCTTGATGGAGTCCTTTGGTTATTACTGGCTGGCCTGGAACCAGTACCCATTCTGACCAAGGATGTTGCAGTCATGGTAGTCCCTCCCCGGTTCATCCTGATCCTCGAAGACGAAGGCGCCCATGTCGAAGCCATTCGCCGCGCCTTCGAAACAAGCGATCTCCCCACGGAAATCCTGTCGGTTTCCAGTCTGCAGGAATACCGGGAACAGGTAGCCAATCGGGCGCCGGATCTGGCCATCCTGGACCTCAACCTTCCCGATGGACGGGCGGTGGATGTCCTGGTTTCTCCACCGGAGAACGGCCCCTGTCCCGTGGTGCTCATGACCAGCTATGGCAGCGAAGAGATCGCCGTCGAGGCCATCAAGGCGGGAGCACTGGACTATGTGGTCAAATCCCCGCAGACTTTTGCAAAAATGCCCCAGATCGCGCAACGGGTTTTGCGCGAGTGGAACCTGCTGCAGAAAAACCGGCAGGCCGAAGAAGCTCTGCGCAAGAGCGAAGAAAAATACCGTCTCCTGTTCGAAACCATGGCCCAGGGAGTCGTTTACCAGACTTCAGAGGGTTCCATTATCTCGGCCAATCCGGCGGCGGAACGCATTCTGGGACTCACCCGCGAGCAGATGATCGGGAGGAACTCGTTCGACCCGAACTGGCGCGCGATTCGGGAAGACGGGTCAGACCTGCCCGGATCCGAACACCCCACCATGGTGGCCCTGCGCACGGGTCAGGTGGTCGGTCCCCGCATCATGGGAATCCTTCAACCGGGCCAGACCGCCCCCATCTGGTTGTCGGCCACTGCAACTCCGCTCTTTCTGCCCGGCGAAACCGCCGTATCCCAGGTGTATGCCATATTTGATGACATCACCGAGCGCAGACGGGCCGAGATGGCGCTGGCCAAAGAGTCGGCTCTTCGACGTATCCTGTTCGAGCAGTCTCCGGACGGTGTTTTGATTATTGATCCCGAGACCACCCGGCTTCTGGAATTCAACACAGCCGCGCACCGGCAATTGGGATATTCGCGCGAAGAATTCGCGCAGCTCCACATCTTTGATCTGGAAGCCCAGGAGGGCGTAAAGGAAACTCAGGCGCGCATTGCCAAGGTCCTGCTGGACGGGCGGGCGGATTTCGAGACCCGGCAACGGACCCGCCAGGGAGAAATCCGCGACGTCCATGTCACGGCGCAGATCCTGAATGTTCAGAACCGACAGGTCTATCACTGCATCTGGCGCGACATCACTGAGCGCAAACGGGCCGAGAAAGTCCTGCGGGAAAGTGAAAAACGGCACCGGACCATCCTCCAGACCGCCCTGGACGGTTTCTGGCTGACCGATACGGAAGGACGCCTCCTGGAAGTCAATGCCGCCTATTGCCAGATGAGCGGGTACAGCGCCCAGGAATTGCTGTCGCTGCACATTTCGGATCTGACAACAAGAGAAACGAATGATGAAGTCGGTTTCCATATCCAGAAAATCATCAACCGACACCGGGATCGTTTCGAGTCCCGACACCGGCGCAAAGACGGCAGCCTTTTCGAGGTCGAGGTTTCCGTCCAGTACCAACCGGATATGGGCGGAAGGCTTGTCGTCTTTCTGCGTGACATCACCGCACACAAGCGCATTGAAGAAGTTCTGGCATTCCTGGCCCAGACCAGCAGCGGAACGCAGGAAGAGTCGTTCTTTGAAGTGCTGGTCCGGTACCTGACGCTGAGTCTCAACCTGGACTTTGCCGGCATTGGCCAACTCGAAGAAGACGGATCACACATCCGGACACTGGCTGTCTGGTGCGATGGGCAACCGGGAGAAAACCGGACGTATCCCCTGACGGACACACCGTACGAGGCCGTCGTGGGCAAGACCGCCTGTTGTTGTTTTCCTGCCGGAGTTCGTCAACTTTTTCCGCAGAGCCAGTTACTCCAGGATCTGCGGGCCGAATGCTATGTGGGCGCCACACTCGAAAGTCACACCGGCCAGCCCATCGGATTGATCGTGGCGATTGGGCGCCATCCTCTGGCCAATCCGAGTCTATCCGAGGAAATTTTGAAGTTGATGGCCGAACGCGCATCCGCCGAACTGGAACGGCTGGAAGTGGAGCGGGCGCTGCGGGAAAGCGACGAAAAGAACCGTCTCCTGCTGAATTCCGCCGCCGAGGCGATCTACGGAATTGACATCAACGGCAACTGTACTTTTTGCAACAAGACCTGTCTGCGGCTGTTGGGGTACAAACACCCGGATGAACTGATCGGGAAAAACATGCACTGGCAGATCCATTCCCACTACCCGGATAAGACCCCCCTGTCCGAGACCGAATGCCGGATCTACCGGGCCATCCACCAGGGCAAAGGGGCCCATGCGGAAGACGAAGTCTTCTGGCGTGCGGACGGAACCGCTTTTCCGGTCGAGTACTGGTCATATCCTCTCAGTCGGGACAACCAGATCATCGGCGCCGTGGTAACATTTCTGGACATCACCGAACGCAAACAGATGGACAAGGTCCGTACGCTGAATTCCGAGCGAACCCAGGCCTTGTTGCAATTGAACCAAATGGCGGAAGCCCCTCTGCAGGAAATCACAAGTTTTGCCTTGGAACAGGCCGTCCGACTCACGCAAAGCCGGATCGGCTACCTGGCTTTTCTTAATGAAGAGGAAACAATTTTGACCATGCACGCCTGGTCGAAGTCAGCGGCAGAGATGTGTGACATGGTGGACAAGCCGTTTATTTATCCGGTGGAAAAAACTGGCCTGTGGGGGGAGGCGATCCGTCAGCGTCGCCCGATCATCA
>DAOPYU010000366.1:0-4792 GCA_035353095.1 Candidatus Sumerlaeota bacterium
CAGGAAAACCGATCGGTTATTCAGGCAAGGGCTGAAAGCCCGGACTATCAAGGTCTTTTCCCGCCTTTTCATAGCCCGGGCCTTCAGCCCTTGTGAAAAAAAAGGACACCTTTCCTGGGGCGACGCTTCGCTTGCCCCAGGCGGGTATAAATCCGCGCCGTTGGCGCTCAACTGCGGTTTTCAGGTTGAGACCGTAAAGATCGTACCCGGCGGGAAAGAACCACGCCCGCGCCAATCGGGAGATTGGCGATCCCGGGAAACCGCTTTCTTCTTTTCCGCTTCCGCTTGCTGAGATTGGCAAAAGGCATACGAAAACTCGCGCGAAGACGCAGGGAACACGGAGGGGCGCCTTTTACCCCATCTATAGCGTTTCTCAAAATTGAGTATCGATTCCCCTCTGCCACAACCGACCCAATATCAACGATTTATTGTTCTCAGGGACAGGCTAATCAGGAATCTTTTTGAGAAACGCTCTACCCCGGAGAGGAGATAGACTGTCCCCGGTAACGCGGTGCGAGTCAGCGCAATCCCCCGAGCAGGGCGGCGGCGAGGAGGTGGGCGCCGGTTTCGCCGGGGGTTTTGAGGACGAAGTCGTCCACGCCGCCGTCCGGCGCCAGGAAGGCGTCCTCGGCCTCGGCGTTGCCGGACCAGGCGATAACGTGGAGGGGGCGGCTGCCGAGGATCTGCCGGGCCGAGAAGGCCAGGCCCGTCGCGTCCATGTCGGGCAGCGTGCCGTCCGTCAGGAGGACATTCGGCGGCGTCGTTTCCATCATTTCCATTGCATCCGCGCCCCGATGGGCCACCTGGACCATGAACCCCATCTGCGTAGCCACGTCCTGAGCGGCGGCGGCCTGCGAGGCGCTGGTGGCCGCGATGAGGAGCCGCGGCGCCAGGTCGTTCAGGCGCAGCTCGCCCAACGCCATCCGCACCGACGTCGAGACGAGCATCTGATACCGCTCCTCCCACCGTGCCTTCTGCTGTTCGAACCGCTCGCAGACGCGCTGCAGCGCCCGGATCTTTGTGTTCAGTTCCCCCCCGGCGAGCGACGACTCGATGCGCCCCCGCAGCACCCGCATGGCCCGGGCGACCTGAACCCCCAGCGCCTCCTCGCCCGCGTCGAGCGCCACCACGTCGTCCACCCCTTCCCGGAACGCCAGACAGAGGAATTGCTTGGAGGGGAGTTCCGGCCCATAGAGAAGAATCACCCGGGGCGCGGCATCGAAAACCTTCGGCGGGGCGTCGAGCAGGGCCGCCTGGGCCATTTTGACCCCCAGGCAGTCGCGCTCGACGGCGGGCAGAAAGAGAATCGCCGGCTCCTGGGGGAGCGATCCGCGCAGATTTTCGAGCGCGGGACTGGTCGCCCAAACCCTCACCTCGAGATTCTCGCGTCGGCACACCGACACCAGCGGCTCAACCGGCACCGCAAGTTCCGGGTTCTGATAGATGCAGGCATGGAATGACATGAGAAATTTCCTTTTGTGTAAACCTTGAGCCCGGTTTTGCTCAGGCGAACGCCTGCGCCTCGAAGTGCGTGACCCCGAAGTATCGCTTCAGGTTCTGTTCCAGGCGCTCGATCACGCCCAGGTTCTGCGGTCCCACGGCGATGAGGGCCACCAGCCCATCCTCGCACAGCCCCGCCTCGAGGTCGGCCAGCGAGGGGTAAGCCCCCAGCACGTCGGCCACATTCTGCAGGCGCCTCAAAATCAGGTACGCCACGAGGAACCGCGGCTGGTCGCCCGGCTCGAAGTGGATGCGACACTGGAAGAGCAGGTCGCCCGCCCGCCGGCGCGACGAGAGGTGGAACTCGCCCGTCGGGTCCAGTTTGACCTGGACCCGGTTCAGGTCCTGTTCCTCCTCGAATTCGTCGGGGCGCTTCGGCGCCTCCTGATAGGCCGCCAGCCCCTCGAGCAACCGCCGCGAGGGCTCGGGCGCCGGTTCCTGCTTCTGGAAGGCCGCCACCACTTCCTCGAGGTACGAGGCCGCGTCAAACAGGACATCGAACACCTCGTCGCGCAGTTCGAGCGCGCGCCGGCGCGCCCGCTCCAGGAGCGACTCGGCCTTGTGCGTGATGCCCGCCGGGCGCTCGGCGCCGTACATCGTCAGGTTGCCCTTGATCGAGTGCATGAGGCGGAAGACCGAATCGGCAGTCTCGGTGTCGCGTTTCTCGTCGAGGGCCAGCAGTTCGCGGTTCAGACGGCCCAGCATGGACTCGAGTTCCTGCAGAAAGACCGAGTCGGGCAATGCGCCCTCCCCCGCCTCTTCCTCCCCCTCGAGGGGCCGTTCGAGAGACGCATGGGCCGGTTCGCCCGCACTCGCCGATGGGGACGGCAACGAAACCTCCCGCTTCGGTCCCGTGGCCGGGACGGACGCGGGCGCCCCACCCCGCAAGCGCCCCACGCCCCCTCGCGTGTCCGCCTCGACTTCGTACCCCAGGGTCAGGGCAAACAGTTCCTGCAGGTCAATCACCATACCCAGCTGCCGCCCGCTCAGGGTGGCGGTCCCCAGAAGGCCCTTGACCTTCAGTCCTTCGTCAAATTCGGAAATCACGATCTTCTGCGGACTCAGGAAGTCCGACACACAGTAGGCAAGCCGTTCCTTTTTGTGTTCAATGATAATCACGCGCAACAGGTCGTCCTGTACCTCGATGGGCGCCTCGCCAAACACGGCCATCAGGTCGAAAAGCGGCAGAATACTCCCCAGATACATGATCGAACGAGCCCGGCCTGTCGTGGTCGTCACATCCTTCACGTCCACCGAAAGCGATGCCACCACCGACGAGATCGGGAAGACGAACGTGTTGTTGCGCGCCCGCACCAGCAGCGAGTCGGAAATGTTGACCGCCGTCACCAGCGGCATCACCAGCGAGAAGGTCGAGCCTTGCCCCGGCACGCTCTGCACCCGCGTTTCGCCCCCAATGGCAGCCATCGCGTCGCGCACCACGTCCAGTCCCACCCCCCGGCCCGACGTGCCGGTCGTTTCGCGGGCGGTCGAAAACCCCGCCTGGAACAGGAACTCGAAGAGCGCATCCTCAGCCAGCCCCTCGGCGGCGGACTCCTCCACCAGCCCCATCTCGACCGCCTTGCGCCGGATCGCGTCGAGCTGAAGCCCCCGACCATCGTCCATAACGTCAATAATGGTAAAGTTGTCCAGATTGCGCACCCGGACCGTGACCTCGCCCACCGGGTCTTTGCCCGCCGCCTGGCGCGCCTCGCGGTCCTCGATGCCGTGGTCTATCGCGTTGCGGATCTGGTGGGCCACCGGGTCGTAGATGCGCTCGGAGATTTTCTTGTCGATACAGATCTCTTCTCCCTCGAGTTTGAAGCGGATCGGTTTACCCAGGCGCCGCGAGGTGTCGCGCGCCAGACGCCGGAACCGCGCAAACAGGTCCGACATGTCCACCGTGCGGACATCGGTAACCAGATTGTGGAGGTCGGACGAGATGCGCGAGGACGTGATCGCCAGGTCCTTGGCGTCCTCAGACAACATCCGCGAGACGGACATTCCCTCGTGCAGCTGATGGCTCAGAGCGTTCAGGTTCGCGCTGACAATAATGACTTCACCCGCCAGTTCGAGCATCTTGTCGAGCCGGCTCAGCCGCACCACCATGCTCTCTTCCCCCACGCCCATCTGGGACGCGCGAACGGATTCTTTGCTTTCAGACATGGCTCATGGCCCTTTCCACGACCCGTTCGGCCAGCGGCGCCGTGAATGGCTTCGTCAGATAATCATCGGCGCCCATGCGCAATGCGCGCACCACATACTGGGCATCGCGGTGAGTCGAGATGACAATGACCGGCAGATGGCGCAGGGCGGGGCGTCGGCGAATCTCCTCGCACAGCTCGAAGCCGTCCATTTCGGGCATCACCAGGTCGGTAAACACCACATCCACCGGCTCACGTTCGAGTACTTCGAGCGCTTCAAGGCCGTTACCCGCCTCGAGAATCGTCATGTGGAGCGTTTTCAGGACCTGGATCACCGCCTTGCGGATGGTCACATAATCCTCGACCACCAGGACCCGCAATTCCCCCCCCGTGACCGAATCCCCCGTTGCCGCAGGTGGCGTTTCCATCTCACCTTCTCCCCTCTTTCCCAATTCTCACACCGGGCCAGAAACACTTCTCCCGCCCCGCCGTTCCGTCGGCGCCGCGTTCCCGAAATAAAAAGCAGAAGCCCTCTTTTCTATCTATCGGAGAGAAAAGAGGGAATCTTGAGGAGGTTTCCGCACAAGGACGGAATTTTCGGTTCCCGTTCCGGAAAACCCCCTGCACAGAAACACCGGCACAAATTTCAGGACGAGCGGCGCACAACCAGTTCCGTCGCAATCACGTGTCGGGACACCGGACAGTTGGCCTCATTGTCCCGCAATCGCTGCAACAACAGCGTCGCGGCTTCGCGGCCCAGTCGGCCCGCGTCCTGCGTCACCGTCGTCAACGGCACGGCCAGCAGTTCCGTCTCGAGCACATTGGAAAAACCCACCAGCGCCATATCCCCCGGAATCGTCAGTCCGGCCCGCCCCAGCGCCTTGATGGCGCCCAGAGCCGCCGGGTCGTTCACACAGAAAACCGCATCGGGCCGGTTCGGGAGGCTCAGAATCTGCTCCATGGCGTTCTCGCCCCCGGCAACCGTCAGGCCCGACGTCACCACATACTCGGCCACCGGGGCGATCCCCGCCTTTTTTAACGCCGCCTGATAGCCCCGATGGCGCTCACGCGCCGTCCAGATACTCTGCGGACCGGCAATATGGGCAATGCGCCGGTATCCGCGCGCGATCAGATGGGAAACAGCGGCCTGG
>DAOPYU010000367.1:0-4773 GCA_035353095.1 Candidatus Sumerlaeota bacterium
ATCTCTTGATTGGCTCGGTAAAAGACACACCCAATGGGTGAACAAAACACCCCCCATTCTCAACCCCGGTTACGGGACCCCGAGCTCGTTCTCCTCTCCTCAATAATGGTTCCAGACGGATCCGGAAACGCCCTCTTCTCCGCCGCCCGATAACCCCACGAAAAAGCCTCTCCCAAGGGATAGTACCCGTCCCTTTGCACATTCTGGCAGGCCCCTTGCTTGAATAAAAGACAGGGCAGCCGGCGGACATCTTCATGACAGCCGGGAGACATCACATGCGGAGGGATATTCTGAAGGAAATCAGCTTTCTTTGCGTCATTTTAATGCTGGGATCCGGCTGGATTGCGGTACAACTTTCCGCTTACCACAGTCAATATCCCGGCGAACACCCGTGTCGGGTCCTTGACATCCAACTGAGCCAGATACAGCCAGTGGGCTCTCCTGCGGCCATCAACCGGATCGCCATTCTGACAGACCGGGAACCACAGTACCAGATCGAATCCCCACAAACAGGCGTCCCCCTGCGGGTTCACCTGAACCGGGGAGACATTGCCCCGGAGCTGGAAAAACGGATCGAAAACCTCGACGGTGCCCCGATGGTCCAGAATCTGAAAATCCACCCCGAAACCAATGGCCCCCTCACGGTCGAACTGCAACTGGCCCAGACCGGTATTCAGATTGCGGATTCCCTGATCCACACCCCGCGTCAACACGGCCTGGTTGTGGACCTGATTCCGTCCACCCCACAGGCCACCGACGGCGAACGGGACACCCAACTGGCCGCCCTGCCCCTGGAATCCGAAAACGCCTCCAGACGCGGGATTGCAGCCACAGTTCCGACAGCGTCCCCTTCCCCGAAACCGTCCACCCGTCTGCTCCAGACTGTGCCCCAGATACCCCGCCTCATTCTGGCGTCGGCCAGTCAGATGCTCTCGCTTCCCTGTCCCTGATACCCGGCCACACGCGACAGCCGACTCCCCGCTTTTTTTTCACGATTATCTCTTGACACAGAACGACAAGATGAGTAAAGTCTGCTTCGCAATTGAGTGAAGCGTCACGACTTCCTCAAAAGCACGAAAAACGCGAGAGTAGCTCAGTTGGTAGAGCATAACCTTGCCAAGGTTGGGGTCGCGGGTTCAAGTCCCGTCTCTCGCTCCATGAAAGTCCAGACAGATCAGCGATCGTAAGTGACAGCCCCGATTTTCGGGGCTTTTTTTTGTTTGCAGTCCGGTTGCCGAAATATCTCCCCACACAAAGAAGAGGCGGCCAGAATCCCGATCTCGACCGGGTCCTGACCGCCTCTGATGTTCACACTTCAAGCGCCCCTAATAGAGCCACCACGAAGCCGGGTCCGTTACCGCATAGGGATCCACGATGAGACCGGCGGACTGCGACTGCGCCGACCCGTAGGGGTTTACAATCAGACAGGCGTACTCACCCGCGTCCAGGGGGTGGGTCTTCAGAATGGCAAAAGTCGGCAGATGGGCGCCGGGAATGGCCACGCCATTCCGGGTCCACTGGTAACGCAGGGGCGGCGTACCGGTCGCTTCGACTCGGAACAGGGTCGGCTTGCCCGCCCGGCACCGCAAAGACACGGGGTCAAGCGTGACCTGGGGCGGAGCGGCCGGGAAGAATACGACGGCTCCCGGCGTCGGATTGGCCGACATCCAGTCGAGCGCGGGAATACCCCACAGCGTGGGGCCGACGCGGTTCAGCGAATCCCCGCCCCCGTCCGCCGAATCCGGCCAGGGCGCCTTGTTGGAATAGTGCATCTCGTCTTCAATCAGGTGGGGGGTAAAACCCGGTTCATCGGCCGGTGGCTGACCGGGCCGCTGCAACTGAAGGTGTTCACCCGAATTGTCAAGCCGTCCCCCATACGGTCCCACCAGGGGCGAAGTGGTCGGGATCGAATAGGTGTTGCAGAACGAAGTGAGCAGAGCGGCATTTTCCGGAGCCGCCGGGTCGAACGTCAAGACGGCCAGAGCCGTCTTGGCAGGCAACAGGGTGCCGGTGGTGAAATCATAATCCACGGCCTTCCGCAACCGCCATCCCGTCAGGTCAATAGCCGTGCTGGTGGGGTTGTAAATCTCCACAAATTCCTGAAGCGCCACGGCGGGGTCGGAACCCGGATTGTAGTGAACCTCGCTCAGGAGGATCGGCCCCACACGCGGCGCCCCGTTCTTCGAGGCCAACGTGGCGGTGGTCAGGGGATACAGTTCACTCTCGCCGCTCTCCGGAACCGTCCCATCCAGACACCGCCCGAAAGGTTCACCCGGCGCCGAGGCGCCGAACTGGACATGGTCGGCAAACCAGTAGCGGTTGTCGGCATCGCGCCCGAGGAGATAAAGTTCGCCCCCGTGGGCCGCATTCAGGTGAAAATCCCTGGGCCCGGGCGTCGCCGGTGTCGGGTTGAAAAGCGTCTCGGGAAGCGCCAGATAGTTGTGTGCAAGCGCCTGGGTTTCGGTCGTCAACCGATACTTGAAATAGTCCGTGTCGGAATCGGAAATCCACCACCCCGCCAGGTTGAGCGTCCCGGTCGTCACATTGTAAAGTTCGACATAGTTTCCCACAACCGGCGTCACAGAGGAAGCGAACACCTCGTTGACGATCATCGAGGGTTCGCTCGACCGTCCCGCACGCCCGGGAGACCCCTCGAAATCGACACTGGAACGCCAGGCTTTGGGCGAGGTATAAACGGCCAGGTCGGTCAGGTTTTCGCCCGGTCGAATTTCGAGCGAACAGCCCTTGCCGTCCGCCCGTTGCGGCCAGTCGCCCGTCGTCTTATACTCGAATGTACAGATCTCGATCCCCTCCACGGCGGTCTTGAGTTGGACCGTTTCCCCACTGTTGGAGAGTTTACCGCCGTAGGGGCCGACAATCTGAACCGACTTGTCCAGGCCGTAATGCGCCCGGAAATCGTCCAGGTTGGCCCACCCTTCCTGATTCACCACCAGCAGGTATTCCTGGGGTTTCAACGTCACCCCCTCGGGGAACACGAAACTGACACCCTGCGTGAATGCGACACCCCCCAGATCGAGCGACCACTGCGCATGGGTGTTCTGCAATTCCACAAATTCATAGGCCTCCGTGTTTTCTCCATACGGGTGATACATGAGTTCCGAGATTCGGAGATTTTCCTGCAGGGTCGCCTGTTTCGACGGCTTCCCCACGGTGAAGGTGATCGGAGCCGACCAATGGCTCCAGCGCCCCGTAGTGTCCTTCATCTGGAGCCGGACACGGTACGTCCGCCCCACCTCGACGTGATTGGAAGGGACCGTGAAAAGAGACGTAAAACTGGTGATTTCATCGCTGACCCAACAGTACCGCACATCGAATTCCCACCGCCGCTCGCGCGTGGCCGGGTCGTAGAACGTCTCCCCCACCCGCCAGCGCATCGCCGCAAAAGTATTGGCCCCTTGAGGATCCCGAAAGGCCGCGGCATGGAACGTGAGCGCATCGGCCGGGTACCCCGCGGGCGCCTGCGAGGTGATAGAGGGTATGCCCGGGAGGTTTGCAAAGTCGCCAGCGGTGTTGGTCAAAGAATCCAGATAACTGGCGCGGCCTCCCGTCGGAACGGGATCGCCGATCCCGTCCACCGACGGAGTCCAGCCCGTGAAGGCAAAATTCTTCATGTCCTGCGTCTTGAAGGCCAGTGTGGTCTTGTCCTCGTTTCCGGCATCGGCGGGCGCCATCCGCCAGCGATCGCGATCCGCCAGTTGGAAATCCCGAATCCGTCCGGCAAAATCGTCCAGCATCGTCCCGATCACATCGGGCTGCCAGACCAGATCCCGAAATTCCCGGATATAATTGCGCAGTTCCTGATCGAGCGCGGGTTTTCCCCCGTTGCCGGAAATCGCATTCTTGACATAATCCCACCCGGACAGATACCAGTCCGGCCCCCAGGTCGAGTCGCTGTCATAAAGCATGTCCCACAGTTTTCCATAGGGACTGCTCGCAGACGGCTCAAAGAACCAGGTGCGATTCTTCAGGTGCGAATCGGCAGGCACAAAATCGCGGTGGCGAATCGCCTCGCAAATCGCGCGGTAGCGATAATAAAGATCGAGCCGGACGTGATCGCGAATGTACTGTTCGGTCTGGCTCGGATTCATGTTGTAATGGATATTTTGGAAATCCGAATCGTCCGTCACGGAGTTGCGGCCCTGGTGGCGTTTGAGTTTGTTCCCGTCGTAAACCGTGTCCTTGAGTTTGTAGAGATTTCCATCGGGCAGATGGTGCGCTTTCATGAACTGCGTGTCGTAATCTTCCATCGCCAGAAAGAGCCCGTAGAAATCGCCGTAGTACTGCCCGTTCGTACCGACGGGAACCTCATCCGCCCCGTCCACCACCCGAAAATGGAAATAGTGCGTGTAGGGCGCCGGAACCCCGATCAGATTCGAGAGGTAGTTGTTCATGCTCTCGACAAGACCGACATTGCCCACTCCCCGGTTGTCGAACAACTTGCTGACGTCCAGAGTCCGCCACTTCGTGGGATAAGGGTTGCCGTCGTCATCGTAAGCCTGGAGATTGTGAGCGCGATTGAAGCGGAACCGCATGCCGCGCTTGCCGGCGTCCTGGTAGCGCCCGTTGGACTGGCGCAGGCGGTAAAAAATGTGGTCGTACACTTCCCCTCGATAGACAAACGCCCCTTCCCAGTTGAACCGCCCGCGCGCTTCCTCGTACTCCTTGGGAATCTGGTAGCCCGTGTAGGCATAACAATAGGAGAAGTCCTCAGCCCGGGTCACCAGGCTGTAAACCGGCAAAGACGTCATCGTC
>DAOPYU010000368.1:0-4741 GCA_035353095.1 Candidatus Sumerlaeota bacterium
CTCTATTCCTCGCTGGCGGCGGGCGTGCTGGGGTTTTTTCTGTTTCCGGCGATTGCGGTCCCGATTTTTTCGTGGGCCGGACACGAACCGGCGGTCATGGTGGAGGAAGTGACGTACTTCCAGGTCATGAGCCGGGGCGCGGTGTTTGTGATCTACAACGCGGCGATCGCGAGTTTCTTCAGCGGGCGGGGTAAGACGTGGCCGATTCTGTGGGTGGATGTGGCGATCACGCTGGTCAACATCGCCCTGGCCTACGCGTGGATCTTCGGCAAGTGGGGGTTTCCGGAACAGGGAATCGCCGGAGCGGGGCGGGCGACGGTGACCGCGACGGCCTTCGGGTCGCTGCTCTTCACGCTCCTGTTTCTGTCGAAAAAGAACCGGCAGGAATTCGGGACGGCGTCGGGGTGGCGCTTCGACTGGGCTTTGATGCGGCGGCTGTTGCACTATGGGTCGCCGGCAGGGGTCCAGCACTTTCTGGATCTGGTGGCGTTCACGCTGTTCCTGCTGATGGTGGGGCGGTTGGGGGAGGCGACGCTGGCGGCCACAAACCTGTCGTTTCAGGTGAATCTGCTGGTGTTCCTGCCGATGCTCGGGTTCGGCATGGCGACCGCGACGCTGGTGGGACGGCGCATCGGAAAGCGGACGCCCGCCGAGGCGGCCCGGGTTACGTGGAGTTCGTTCCACCTGACGTTCGGGTACATGTTGTTCTTTGCCGTTCTGTATGTTGTGACGCCGGGGTGGTTCCTCGAACCGTTCCGGGACCCGGAGAAGGCCGGCGAGTTCGAGCAATTGCGTCCCATTGCCGGGGTGTTGCTGCGTTTCGTGGCGGTCTATTCGATCTTCGACACCCTGTCGGTGATTTTCTCGTCGGCGCTGAAGGGCGCGGGCGACACGCGGTTCGTGATGTGGTATTCCATGTCGCTGGGATGGGCGTTGATGGTATTGCCGTCCTGGTGGATTTGCAACCATCCCGGGCCAAACGCGATTTACTGGTGCTGGACCTGGTTGAGTGTGTATGTGTTGTGTCTGGGGTGCGGGTTCGTGGGGCGGTTCCTGCAGGGGCGGTGGCGCTCGATGCGGGTGATCGAAGAAGAGGCCGTTCCCGAACCCGGAGTCGAAGTGTGTGTTCCGGTGGCGGGTTTGACCGGCGAGCGGGAAATTTGAAAAACGAAGCGCAAATGCTGAGACGGACCTGCGTGTCCGTCCCAGGGCGATGAAAGAACGGGCAGGAGGAAGACCATGCGAATCGCGCTGGCACAGATCAATACCACGGTGGGGGCGTTGGCGAAAAATGCCGACCGGGTGATTCACTTTCTGGAACAGGCGCGCGATCAGGGGGCCGACCTGGTCGTCTTCCCCGAACTGACACTGACCGGCTACCCGCCGCTGGATCTGTTGGACCGGCCCAGTTTCATCACGCACAATCTCGAAGCGCTCGACCGAGTGGCGGCCGCTACGGCGCATCTGCCCGCCGCCCTGGTGGGGTTTGTCCACCGCGAGGAGGGCCGGGTGGGGACGGGGCTTTTCAACGCGGCGGCGTTGTGCGCGGAAGGCCAAGTGAAGTCTATCCATTGCAAGACGCTCCTGCCGACCTACGACGTCTTCGACGAGCGGCGCTACTTCGATCCGGCTCCCGAGGTGAAGGTGGCGGAATTCAGGGGGCACCGGTTGGGGATTTCGATCTGTGAAGACGTGTGGAACGACGCGCAGTTCTGGAGTCAGATGGCCCGCCCGCGCCGCTACGAGGTGGACCCGGTCGAGCGGCTGGCCGCACAGGGCATGGACCTCCTGATCAACATTTCGGCCTCGCCGTTCACGGAAGGGAAGCGGGCGTTCAAACGCGAGATGTTCGCGGCGGTGGCCCGTCGGCACGGTGTTCCCCTCATTCATGTGAACCTGGTCGGGGGGAACGACAGTCTGATCTTCGACGGGTGGAGCAATGTCTTCAACCGGGACGGAGAGATCGAGGTCCAGGCGCGGGATTTTGCCGAATCGTTCCTGGTGTGGGATACGGAGTCACAGACCGCAGGTGAAGGCGCAATGGAACCGACGACCGGAGAGGAAATCGAGACGATCTGCGAGGCTTTGACGCTGGGGATTCGCGATTACCTCGGGAAGCAGGGTTTTCGTTCGGCGATCGTGGGCCTCAGCGGCGGCGTGGACTCGGCGTTGACGTGTGCGCTGGCCGTGCGGGCCCTGGGGGCGCAGAACGTCGTGGGGATCGCGATGCCGTCGCAGTTCTCTTCGCAGCACAGCCAGGACGACGCGGCGGCGCTGGCGAAGGCGCTGGGCATCGAGTACCACGCGGTGCCGATCTACCCGATCTTCGAGCGGTATGTGGAGTCGCTCAAGCCGATCTTTCAGGACCGTCCGTTCGACGTGGCGGAGGAAAACCTCCAGGCGCGGGTGCGGGGCAACCTGCTGATGGCCTACTCGAACAAGTTCGGTCACATCGTGTTGAGCACGGGGAACAAGTCCGAGATGGCGGTGGGGTATTGCACGCTTTACGGGGACATGAGCGGCGGGCTGGCGGTGCTGAGCGATGTGCCCAAAACGATGGTGTACGAACTCTCGAATTTTCTGAACCGCGAGCGGGAGGTGATCCCGTGGAACACGATCCGCAAGGCGCCGTCAGCCGAGTTGCGGCCGGACCAGTTCGACAGCGACTCGCTGCCGCCCTACGAGATCCTCGATCCGATCATCCGCGCCTATGTGGAGGAGGGGTTGTTCGTCGAGGAGATCGTGGCGCGCGGGTTCGAGGAGGCGGTGGTTGAGCGGGTGATCCGGATGATCGAGCGGAGCGAGTACAAGCGGCGCCAGGCGGCGATCGGCCTGAAGGTGACGCACCGGGCGTTCGGCTACGGGCGCCGGATGCCGGTGGCCCGCGGGCGGGATTTCTGACCGGATTCCGAAAAGAAGTCATTTCGAAAAGATACCGATATAGCATTCTCCCAAAAGAATCTTCGGTATCTCCGAGCAATCCACCAGAGCTGTCATCCCCGCGAACGCGGGGACCCAGAGTCATGTGAACGACGAAAAGAGGAAATCAGCCCGACACGTCCCGGCCCTGGGTTCCCGCTTGCGCGGGAATGACGGAAAATGGGCTGAGCCGAAAGAAAATCCATTCGCTGGTTACTTTTGGCAAACGTGATAACCACAGAGACGGGATAACGGGATTTTCAGGATAGAGGGTTTTCCCTGCAATCCATCTGATTGGGGGGATCAGAGTTTCCCCGCGTCGCGGGCCTGTTTGATGGCCAGGTTGGCGAGCGCGTCGGCGCGGGTGTTTTTGTCGCGGGTGACGTGGACGATCTGGAAGCGGGGCAGGAGGCGTTTGAGTTTCTGGGCCTGGGTGAAAAGGGGTTTCATGCCCTCGTGTTTGACCTGCCAGGTGTGGTTCATCTGGTTGACCATGAGCAGGCTGTCGGCGAAGACGTAGGTTTCGGGACGTCCGTTTTCGGTCAGGATCTCGAGGGCGCGCAGGAGGCCGCCGTATTCGGCTGCGTTGTTGGTCATGTGGCCCAGATAGCAGGCTTCTTCGTAGAGGGGAGTCCCGTCCACGTCGGTGATGACGATGCCGGCGGAGGCGGGGCCGGGGTTGCCCTTGGAGGCGCCGTCCACGTGGACCTTGACGCGAGGGTGTCGGGTGATGACACGGGGGTCCGAGAGGTCGTTGGGAAAATCGGGCGTTTCGGGCGTGAGTTGTTCGGCGGGCGGTGTGGACGTTTTTTCGGGCTGTACCGGGGACGCTTTCTCTTCCGGAGTGGCCGGAGCGGTCCATTGTTCCAGAGTGCGCAGGAGTGCCGCCGTGCGGGCCAGCGCCTGACGCAGTTCCACGGGTTCGGCGCCCGGATGGGCCTGGGCCAGCATGCGCAATACGGCATCGTGGTTGGCCAGGGTGGTGAGAATCCGGGGAAGCGAAACACCGGCGGGGAGGTTCCCGAGGAGTTCGAGGATTTGCTTTTTCAGGGCAGGGGCGGTCGGTTTGGGCATGGGTTCGCTCGGTACGAAAAAGATGTAACACTCCAGAATTCCGTCTCTTCCCGTTTCGGGGAAGGGCGAAAATTGTGGAGGACACTGTACCCGCAATCGCGGCGGAGCGCGAGTTATTTGTGGAAAGACGTTTTCTGGCGGAAAAGCCGCTGAACCCGCTGAATGCAGATGGTCAGGTCGTTTCGTTTGCAGGAAGCCGGAAGCACGCAGTCGGCGCCCAAGGCGGTCAGGCGGGCGGCGTCCTGGAGTGTCTGGGTCTCGGCGACGATGGCCAGCCAGGGGTAGAGAGTACGCAGTTCCCGGAGGATTTCGGGGGAGTTCTGTTCGAGGAGCCGGTGGTCGAGAATAACGGCGTGGAAGAACTGGCCGTCGAGTTCGGTCCGCGCGGCGGTGTAGGAATCGCATTTTTCGGTACAGCAGGCCTCGGGGTGCAGAAGGGTCTGGAAGCGCCGGGCGCGCATTTCGTCCGGGCTGGCGACCAGAATCTTCATGTGCAGGGGGGGCAGGTCGGTCGAGGTCTCGACAAGCCGACCGAACAGGGTCTGGTGGATGGCGCCGATCAGGGCGGTGTCCACCGCCTGGGCGGTGAGGCCCTCGTCCACGGGTTGGGACATTTTGGTGGCCGCCAGTTCGGTTTCCGAATCGGCGATGGCCAGGAGTCCGATCTGGGGATAGGCGCGGGCGACCTGGCCGAGCCAGGCGGGTTCGGGTTTGCGCAGGAGGTGCGAGGCCGGGCAGATGACGAGAG
>DAOPYU010000369.1:0-4740 GCA_035353095.1 Candidatus Sumerlaeota bacterium
GCCATCTTGCCCGGGTAATCTACCATCGAGCATTTGCGAAGACCGGCGATTTTCATGCGACATGCTCCGGAAGGCGGTACTTTTTGCGGTCACCATACTCCTGCCGTTTGCCATTGTTGTAATTGGCCACCGGCCGCAGGTAACCCGTCACACGCGACCACACCTCGGTGTCCGCGTTACAGGTCGGGCATGAGAAGTGCTCGCCCGACAAGTAGCCGTGTTCCGGGCAGATGCTGAACGTGGGGGTCAACGAAAGGTAGGGAAGTTTGTATTGCTGGAAAATGCGTTGGATGAGACGGCGCGCCATCTGGGGATCTTCAATGCGCTCCCCCAGATAGAGGTGGAGCACCGTGCCACCCGTGTAGAGCGATTGAAGTTCGTCCTGATGTTCGAGCACCTCGAAGATGTCGTCCGTGTACGCGACCGGCAACTGGGTCGAGTTGGTGTAATAGGGCGTCTCGGGCGCCCCCGCACAGATGATGTCGGGGAAACGCTTCCGGTCGAGCTGGGCCAGGCGATAAGGGGCTCCCTCGGCGGGTGAAGCCTCGAGGTTGTAAACGTGGCCGGTTTCTTCCTGAATGTCGGCCAGGAGCTCGCGCAGGTAGTGCATGATCTCGATGGCGAAGCGCTGGCCTTCGGGCGAGGCGATATCCTTGCCCATGAAGTTCTGCAACGCTTCGTTCATGCCCACAATGCCGATGGTGGTGAAGTGGTTGTACCAGTACTGTCCCGTGCGGGCGTACACGTGGCGCAGATAATGCGCCGAATAGGGATACAGCCCGTTCTCCGTCTGGGTCTCAACGATCTTGCGCTTGATCTCGAGCGAGGTCTTGCTGACCTGCACCAACTGCCACAGTCGAGCCTTGAACTCCTCCTTGGTCGAGGAGAGGTACCCGATACGCGGCAGGTTGATGGTGACGACCCCGACCGAACCGGTCAGCGGGTTGCTGCCGAACAGGCCGCCGCCGCGCTTGCGCAGTTCGCGCGTGTCGAGTCGCAGGCGGCAGCACATCGAAACGGCATCCTCGGGAGAGAGGTCGGAGTTGACGTAGTTGGCGAAGTAGGGAATGCCGTATTTTGCCGTCACGTCCAGGAAAGCCTTGGACGACGGGGCATCCCAGTCGAAGTCCTGCGTGACGTTGATGGTCGGGATGGGGAACGTGAAGACCCGCCCGAGCGCGTCGCCTTCCATCATGACGTCGCAGAAGGCGCGGTTGAAGAGGTCCATCTCTTCCTGGAACTCGCCGTAGGTTTCCGTCCGCATCTCACCGCCGATGATCACGGCCGTGTCGCGCAAGGTACGCGGCGGCGTCAGATCAAACGTGAGATTCGAAAAGGGACACTGGAACCCGACACGCGTGGGAACGTTGAGGTTGAAGACGAATTCCTGCAGGCTCTGGCGCACCTGCGCATAGGTCATTTTGTCGTAGCGGATGAAGGGGGCACAGTAGGTGTCGATGCTCGACCAGGCCTGCGCGCCGGCCGTTTCGCCCTGGGTGGTGAAGGTGGAGTTGACCACCTGCCCCAGAAACGCGCGCAGGTGCTTGGCCGGTCGGCTTTCGACCTTGCCCGGCACCCCGCCGAAGCCGTCCTGAAGCAGTTGACGCAGGTCCCAACCCGCACAGTAGGGCCCCATCCACCCCAGGTCATGGATATGGAGGGCGCCGCTTTCATAGGCCTCGCGCACTTCGGCGGGATAGACCTCGTGGAGCCAGTAGTTCTTCGTGAAGAACTCGCGCACGTAGTTGTTGAGGCCCTGCACACTCTTCTGGGCGTTGGCGTTTTCCTTCACACGCCAGTCCTGATCGTTCAGGTAACCGGAAAACATGTCGATCGTCGCGCCGATCAGGGCGTTTATCTCGCGTGCGCCCTTGCGTTTTTCGCGATAGAGAATGAACGCCTTGGCCGTCTGGTCGTGTCCCCGTTTAATGAGGACGCGCTCGATGGTGTCCTGAATGAATTCCACTTCGGCTACCCGGCTTTTCCCGTTCATCGTCACGTCGGCGATGACCAGTTCAGTCAGGTGAGTGGCCAGAGCAAAATCAGACCCTCCACAGGCCTGGGCCGCCTTAAAAATCGCCCAGGTGATTTTCTCCGGTTGGAACTTCTCAAGTCTTCCGTCACGTTTGCGAATTTGCTCGATCATGGTCGTTTTCCTCTCGGAACAGGTGAGTGGGAACAGACTGCTGACGAAACAACGAGAATCGGAACTGGAAATACCTCAAGACCCTTCTGAGGTCTCGGGTTCAATGAGAATTCGTCGCCTGAACGCCTGAAACTACATCTGGTTCGATCAATATGATTTGTTATATCCACTCCTCGTGGCACACGGCGCTGAACACGCGCCACACCCGAGGAGAAAGGGGAAACTTGTCTCCATCCAACTCGTACACACAGTCCAACACAAGCGATTCGGTTCCCGTGTGGCTCGAAATACAGCCTCTCGAATCCCCCCGTGTTGTCAAGGACGCATACTGGAGTTTGGGAAAACCCGTTGGGCAACCCTCGCCCTGATACCGTCGGCTCAAAACCGAGTCACATATCGAGGCACAAGATATAGTACCCGGCTTTCAAAGTCAACACAAAATGTGCGGACGGCGATCATCGCCTGCGGAAAAAGCAAGAGTACTCATTTTCCATTACTTGCGTACCGGGTCGAGTGGGCCTTCTCGGGCCGGCTGGCCGTTCGGGCAAGAGAAAATGGGGGACGGGCGGAAAAAAATGCCGGGAATCCCGCAAATGCCGGGTTTTCTCCCGGTCAGGGGCGTTTCATACGGATTTGCATTCAAGATGACACAAACCCTCACATGGGGGGCGTGCTGAAACCGTTTTGTCCAACCACGAAAGAACACAAAAATACACGAAAACACATCCTTTCGTACTACTATCTCGCAGAATCTACGCAAGCCGCGACTATTTCAAGCACAACGGAAACCGAATTATTCAACCGCGAAAAGCGCGAAAGACACGAAAGAATCAGTTTTCGCGCTTTTCGCGTCTTTCGCGGTTTTTTTCTTTTGGCTGCGGCTTCGCTGCGCCAGGTGTTTCGTGTATTTCGTGGTTCAATAAAGAGGGCTGATCTTTTGTGTGTCTTTGATTGCAATCTGGTATCAAACGTCTTTTCTCCCGGCTCGACAGAAGCCGAATCCGTGGATGACGCGATTCTCGCAGAGGACCGAAAACAATTCCTTTGCGTTTTTCATCTGCGCCGATCTGCGTTCATCTGCGGATAAACGGCGATTCAAAGAGACCAAACAAAGAAGAGAAGACGGGATCGCAGGATCAACAGGATAACCGATTAAATCCCTCCATCCTGAAAATCCTGTGATCCCGTCTCATCTTTTCGAATAAACGATACGCCCTTCCACCAAGATCGGAGCATTTCACCGTCCCTCCGCATTTCCCCTGTCCCCGCTCTCCAACCGCCTTCCCACCCGGACCGTTTCTTCGATCCAGGGCCAGACCACGCGCAGGAACGTTACGGCGCCGTACCCGGCCAGAAGAGACAGCATCGGAAGACCCGGCAGGAAGTAACGCTCCCACAGTTTCGGAACACCGAACACCAGCAGCAGGGCCAGGAGAGCCGAGCAGGCGAGGAAGCGACGTCGGTCGGGGTGGGGAGAACGGATCAGGACCGCCACGGCGTACGCGAGTGCCAGTGCGCGCAGCGCCCGGACAAAAAGCGACGACCCGGCGAGCTCCCCGGTCGGGCAGGTGTCCCAGAACAAGCCCTTGAACGTCTCACCCCACAGCGTCAGGCGCCCCATCGTCAGCAGACCCGGTCCCGGTCCGGCCGAGTGCCCGAAAATTGTCTTCAGTCCCTCGAACGGTTCCTGCCAGAGCAGCGGGTTGGTCCCGAAGAAGAGCGCGGCGGCGAGGACCAGAATGGCCAGAGCCTGAATCCCGGCGCGTCCGGGCCGTCCCTCCGCGCGTTCCCGCATCACCAGCCCCAGCGCCACGACCGGCACGAGAAGCAAGCCGTTGATCCGTGTGGCCGCCGCCCATCCTAGCCCGACGCCGACCGCCAGCACCCGCGCCCATCCCTGTCGCCGGAACAGCCCCCAGAAGGCCAGCATGGTCCCGAAGGCCATGCAGGCGTCCGTCATGGCCCGGAAGGAACAGACCTCGACATACGGGTGCGTCCCGAACCACAGAACCGCCGCGAGCGCCGCCCCCCCACCGAACAGGGCCGTCCCCAGATCCACCAGCAGCAGCGCCGTCAACATCGTGAAGATCGCCGCCTGCACGCGCGCGGGGTAGTACAGGCGCGGGTCGGGCCAGGTGGCCTTGTCCGCCGGGTCGTTCAGATTGCCGAATTCATGCAGCGTTACGTCCGGGTTGATCCGCAGAAAAAAGTCCACCGGCGCGCCGATGAACAGTTTGCCCAGCTGCGGGTTCGGCGCGCCCCAGCCCGAGTATTCTTCGCGCCAGAACGCCCCGTTCCAGTCCCCCGCCGCCGCGTGCCGCCAGGTCTCGCATCCCACCCAGATCCAGTTCGGCTCGTCAAAGTGGTGGTACTCGGGCCGGTCGGAATTGACCGTGAGGAGCCGGGCAAACTGGCACACGGCCAGGAGGACCGCGGCCCAGCGGGCCAGCCGCGCAAGCCCCGTCTGGCCATCTTTCGGCCCCCGTCGCCGCAACCATTCCCCCCCCCGCTGGAGCATTGTTCTTTCTCCTATCCCCCGGTTTTCCCATCCCATTCCGTATCCGAGTAAACCCACCCCCCACCCGGGAAGTCAA
>DAOPYU010000370.1:0-4737 GCA_035353095.1 Candidatus Sumerlaeota bacterium
CGAAAATAATGACTCATCCCAAGACGGGGGTTCTGAGTGGGACCGCGCACGTGGCGCCCGGCAATCAGATTCAATTTGTTCCGAAGGACCATCCCGACTTTACGGTCTGTTACAACCCGGGCGCGCACTGAGATGTTTCCCGGCGTGTCCCTGTTTCAGAAACAGAAGACCCTCTCTCGATATAGGATATAGACTGCCATGAAAAAGATCCCTGTTGTTTCTCCCGTTCTCTTCTGGGCGTGTTTCTTCCTGTTCGGTCTGACGCTCTGCCAGACCACTCCGGTCGCTGCCGCGGGTGGGTATCGCATCCATTACCGGCACTGTTCGATCGAGACCGCGACGAATCGTTCCATTTCGGTGGTAAGTTCGACCGGGAGGCACAGTTCCGTCAAGATCCAGCATGTCCGGCGTATTCCGGCATGGGTGGTCTTCAACGGGGCGGGGGTTTCGATGAACGCGCCGGGCGGCACGCTCTATATGACGGAGTCGGCGAGTATTCCCATGGTCAGTATTTACCCCAATCTGAATACCTTTTACACGGAAGCCCCCGTGGACTATCTGGGGTGTTCCGGTCTGGTCGAGCATGTGATCGTGAACCGGACTTTCATCGGCGTCATCGAGTCCTCGAGCGCGTTTCGTTCTCTCAAACTGATGGCGCAGGAGAATTCGGCGTTGTCGGAGTATGCGGTGACGCTGGTGGCAATTTATGGCGTCACTCCCCGGCCTCCGATGCCGATCCAGACCTCGGGGGTGATTCTGGAGCGGCTGGCCGTTCTGAACACGCCCTTGTCGTATGTCAAAGTGGCCTCGAAGAAGTGCCGGACCCGTGAGCCGCTTCTGGACAAGACGTTTGCCAGTCTGGGCGGGATGGGTTCTGTCACGCCGGCGGAGCAGGCTTCCGGAACGACGATTATCCAGATAGCGGGTATCGAGAAGATCCAGGCTCTGGGCGCCAACATCGCGCCCACTCAGTTTCTCTGTTCTTCGACAGTGCCTTCGATCCGGGCGACCGCCGTTCGAATCAAGGGCCAGTCGGTCGGGGGGACGGTCGGGTTGATCCGGGGTTTTTTGCCGGCTTCGGAGTTCGGGGCGTCGAACTTTGGGACGATTTATGGGCAGGTGGGGGTTTGTGCGGTTTTCTGGGCGGGTCCGGCCAGTGGCCCGGCCTCCCTGTTTCATCAGGGGACCATTCAGGAGATTGCGACCCATCCCCGCAAGGGACTCCTGTTCGGGACGGCTCATGTGAAACCGACCAATGAGATCCGGTTCGTTCCCAAGGGCCATCCGCTCTTTACGGTGTGCGACGACCCGGGCGCGCATTGAAAGGAAACAAATCGGTTTGAGGTCTGACCGTTTCTCCGAGAGAAAGGTGAACTTTCCGGAAAGGAAGTGCCTCGAATGAAAAGACGCAGTCTGTTTTCTTCGGTTTCTCTGTGGGTGGGGATTTTTGTTCTCGGCGGTCTTTCCCTGAAAGCGTCGCCGGCCGCCGCCGTGAGCGGGTATCGGGTGCGGTACAAGGTGTGTTCGATCGAGATGGGGCTGAATCGGCAGATTCGCGTCACGGATGCGGTCTATCAGAAGAGTTATGTGAAGATTCAGCACGTGAACAAGGTTCCCGAGGAGATTGTCTTCTACGACGGCGTTTCGGTCAACGCGCCCACGGGAACGCTTTACCTGACGGAGCCGTTGACGATCCCCTTCCTCGCGGTTGAGAGTGGGTATCTGGGAAAGCTGTACACGGAAGCGCGGGTTTTGCATCTGGCGTGTCCCAATCGGATCGGGGACGTGACCTGTAACAAGACCTGGATTGATTACCTCGAACTCGGTGTCTCTCTCCGTTCGCTTCGGGTATCGGCGCAGGCGAATTCCTCGCTTTCGGAGTATGCGACGGTGCGGGTGTCTGGTATCGGTATGTATCCGGGAGAGGCCGCGTCCGTTCAGGTCTCCGGGGCGATCGTGGAGGATTTCGTCCTGCGCAACACGGCGGTCACTTTTTTGAAGGTTGCGTCGAAGAAATGCCGGAGTACGTTACCGATTCAGAACCGGAATTTCGTCAGTGTGGGGGGGATCGGGCGGCTTTCAATTACGGACCTGCCGGTTTCGGGGGATTACCGGATCGAAGCGGACAGTGTCGGGAAGATCCAGGCGGCGGGCGCCAACATCCTGCCGGATTCCGTTCTGAGTCTGGGCGCGATTTCGTCCATCCAGTCTGTTTCGGCCCGCCTCAATGGGGTTCGGAGGGGGGGATGGGTCGGGCTTCTGGTTGGTGCGATGATTCCGGCGACGGAGTTCAACGCGCCCAGTTTCGGGACGATTCATGGAGACTTGGCGGTGTGCGGGACTTTCTGGGCGGGTCCGCAGGGGTACCCGGACATCCCTTTCCACCAGGGGACGATCAAGAAAATCACCACGCATCCCACGAAAGGGGCTCTGGTGGGGACGGCCCACGTGATGCCGACGAACAAGATCCTGTTCGTTCCGAAAAATCACCCGCTTTTTACGGTGTGTGACGATCCGGGGGCGCATTGAGGATAAATCAAAGTTTGGAGGCGCATCCGGATTTCTGGAATTGGACGATCTGAGCGATCATCCCGCGCCATCAGGTGTCCGGTTTGTCCGCGGAGGATTTTGAGCATTTCATGCTGAATTGCATTCAAAGTGATACAAATAACCCCAATCGACAGGACAACAGGATTTCAGGATAATTTTTCGATACATCCTGTTTATCCTGTGATCTTGTCAATTCTTCTTGTTCTGTAATCGTTCTCCTATATCAGAAATCGTCTCTTCTTGAATGCAAATGGGTATCAGAGGTTCGTGGACGCTTCCGAGACGTACCACTGGCGTTTGATTTTTTTCAGGGTGAGGTGGACCGTGCGGGCTTCGTTGATGGGCTGGCCGCCCGTCAGGGTGCCTTCGAAGAAGGCGCGGGCCTGGGCGGTGGCGTCGGTCTTGGACTGGAACTGAATCTCGATGTTTTGAAACTTCAGACTCTGCCGGGCGAACTGGAAGCGGAATTGTCCCAGGATGCGGACGATTTCCTCGGGGGGAAAGGGGCCGGAGAGGAGCGGCAGGTCGGTCTTGAGGACGAGATCGGGGGTGGCCAGGCCGGTGATCTGCTGGAGGGGGTAGGCCATGACGATCACGCTTTCCTCTTTTTCCTTGAGCATGTAGCGCTCGGCTTTTTCGAAGAGATTGCGGATCTTGTCCTCGTCGCTTTTGTAGAAAAAGCAGAAGGCGGTTGTGATGGTGGCCGCGAGGATGCCCAGAGTGATCAGGCGCTGTTTCGAAAACATGGGAAGACGACCCTCCGGGGGTGTTGGGGCTTCAGGTGCGACCGCCGTCAGTCTTCGCGTTCGATCAGACTTTGCGCCTGCTGGAAGTGTTTGTCGAGCAGGTGCAGGCCGATGGGGAAGATGTCCGGGTTGAGTTGGAGGGTGCGGAAGGCCAGTTCGGCGGTCCATTCGAGCGCGAGGGCGTTCTGGAGCGCTTCGGCGACGGTGCGTCCCCAGGTGTAGGCGCCGTGGCCGTGGATCAGGATGCCCGGGGTTTCGAGGGGTTTCTGGTCGCGGTAGCGCTCGACGATGAGGTTGCCGAGTTCCGACGCGTAGTTTTCGGCCTGCTGGCGGCTCATGCTGCGGGTGATGGGGATGTCGCCGTAGAAGAAATGGGCGTGGGTGGCGCCGAGGCACTTGATGGATTTCCCGGCCTGGGCGAAGATCGTGGCGTATTTCGAGTGGGTGTGGGCGATGGCGTTGATTTCGGGGAAGGCCTCGTAGAGTCGCAGGTGGGTCAGGACACTGGGCGCCGGGGCGGGGGAACCGTCCCGGGGGAGGCCGTCGAGGCCGGTCAGGGCGATCTGGTCCGGTTGCAGTTCGGGGAATCCGTGGTGGGCCGGGCGGATGGCGAGCGTTTGACTCGAACGATCCAGCAGACTGAAACTGCCGACGTTGAGCAGAACCAACTGGTGGTTCAGAAGGGTCTGGCAGGCCTGGCAGGCGTCGTTCTTGAGGGTTTCGAACATGGGGGAAAGGGCCTTGCGTGAGGGATGTCCCCGGAACGGCTCGCGTTTCGGAGTCCAGATCGAGACAAGTCGTCTGTCTCTGTTAAGGGTGAACTATAGGGAAGGGGGCGGTCTGTGTCAAGGTCTGTGCAGGGTGAGGGGACGGTCCAGACGGGGGCGGTTCTGTCTTGAAAAGGGACGGGGGGCGTGTCATAGTACCCTGCTCCAGAGAACCGGACGAGGTGGGACGCGGTTGGAGTTCAACCTGTGGGGAGATTATCGGAATGGAAGAACGGGCGAACGGTGGGTCGAGGGGGACGGAAGGTGGGGTTCCCGGGGGGCAGTCGCTGGGGGCTCTGGCGTTGGTGTTGCTGGTGTTTCTGGTGTCGGGCGCCAGTGGATTGATCTACGAGGTGATCTGGACGCGGGTGCTCCTGACGGTTTCGGGGCGACCATCTATGCGGTTTCGACCGTGCTGGCGGCCTTCATGGGGGGGCTGGCGCTGGGGAGCCTGCTGGGGGGACGCGCGGCGGATCGGGTGCGTCGTCCCTTGTTCTGTTATGGGGTTCTGGAACTGGCGATCGCGGCGACGGCGGTGGCGGTTCCGGCGATGCTGGGGTTGTTCGATCCCCTGTACCGCTCGGTCTATGCGTCGGGTTCCGCCTCGTTTTTCACGTTGAGTCTGTTGCGGTTCGTTTTCTGTTTTGTCGTCTTGCTGGTGCCGACGACCTGCA
>DAOPYU010000371.1:0-4704 GCA_035353095.1 Candidatus Sumerlaeota bacterium
ACTCCAGCTTAATTATTACACCGGAAACCGCGTCTGCTGTCAAGTCTGGTGACGAACCACTTTACCCGGCGACGATATTCAAGACTTTTCCCTTGACATAGATCATCTTCCGAAGGGTCTGTCCGGCGGTATGGCGTACGACGTTAGTGTCCTGCAGGGCGATGGCGCGCACTTCCTCCTCGGAGGCTTCGGCGGGCACGGTGAGCTTGGCGCGGACCTTGCCGTTGATCTGGACGACCACGAGAATTTCATCGAGCACCAGGCGGTTGGGATCGTGTTCCGGCCAGGAGGCGCGGAACACCGAACCGTTGCGCTCCAGGCGGTTCCAGATCTCCTCGCACAGGTGCGGCGCCATGGGCGCCAGCAGACGCGTGAGGGCGAGTGTGGCCGAGGTGGCGCAGGCGCGTGAGGCGTCGTCGTCGCGTAACGGGTAACCACTCAGGGTGTTGAACAGTTCCATGATGGCCGAGATGGCGGTGTTGAAGTGGAACCGCTGGCCCAGATCGAGTGTCACGCGGCGGATCGTATCGTGGACCTTGCGGTCGAGGTCTTTATCGGCGGGAGTACCTGTGGCCGGGTCGAACCCGAGGCCGCCCAGTTGCGCAGCGCCCAGTTTGAGGGCGTCGAGGTTGGTGTTGATGTAGCGCCAGATGCGGTTGAGGAAGCGCGACATCCCCTCGAGGCCCTCGTCACTCCAGTCGAGTTGCTTGTCGGCGGGCGCGGCGAAGAGGATGAAGAGGCGCAGCGCGTCGGCGCCGTAACGCTCGATGGTCGCGGCGGGGTCCACCGTGTTGCCCAGACTCTTGGACATCTTGACCGAACGGGTCGTGCCGTCTTTGAACGTATGGTCCTTGCAGACCATGCCCTGAGTGAAGAGGCGCTTGAAGGGCTCGCTGGCGCTGACCAGGCCCAGGTCACGCAGGACTTTCGTGAAGAAGCGGGCGTAGAGCAGGTGCATGCAGGCGTGTTCGACCCCGCCGATGTACTGGTCCACGGGCAACCACTGGTCCGCGCGGGCGCGATCGAAGGGCTGCGTGGTGTTGTGCGGGTCAATGTAACGCAGGAAGTACCACGAGGAGTCCACGAAGGTGTCCATCGTGTCGGTTTCGCGCCGCGCCATGCGTCCGCACTTGGGGCAGGGCGTCTGGAGCCACTCGCCCGCGGTCAGGAGCGGGTTGCCCTGTTTCGAGAAGTCCACGTTCTTGGGCAACTCGACGGGCAGCTGGTCGTCGGGCACCGGCACCACCCCGCAGGTTTCACAATAGACAACCGGGATCGGCGTGCCCCAGTAGCGCTGACGCGAGAGGAGCCAGTCGCGCAGTTTGTACTGAATCGTGCGCTTGCCGAAATTCTGCTCCTCGACGAACGCGGCGATTTTCTGGATGCCGTCGCGCGAGGGCAGGCCGTCGAACGAGCCCGAGTTCATCTGGACGCCCGGTTCGACGAACGCCGCGCGCATCCCCTCGCCGTTGGCGGGGCACCCGGCCTCGAGCCACGCGGCGACCTTCTGTTTCTGTTCGGGCGAGATGGCATAGACCGCCTCGCTGGGGCGGATGACGGTTTTCAGGGGGATGCCGTACCGGGCGGCGAACTCGAAGTCGCGCTGATCGTGGGCGGGCACGGCCATGATGGCGCCCGTGCCGTATTCCATCAGGACGAAGTTGGCCACGTAGATCGGCACCCGGTCGCCGGTCAGGGGGTTGATGGCGTATTTACCGGTGAAGGCGCCTTCCTTTTCCTGATCGTCGGCCGTGCGCATGAAGCGGTCCTGGGTGGCGACCCGGCTGACGAACTCCATGACCGGTTTTTCGTACTCGGTGCCGCGTACCAGCTGGGGCACGAGCGGGTGCTCGGGCGCGAGCGACATGAACGTCACGCCGTAGAGGGTGTCGGGCCGGGTGGTGAAGATGGTCAGGTTCTCGCCGGTGTCGGCCAGGGGAAAGTTGACGAGGCAGCCTTCACTGCGCCCGATCCAGTTTTCCTGCATGATGCGGACGTGCTCGGGCCAGCCGTCGAGGGTTTTCAGGTCGGTGAGGAGTTCCTCGGCGTAGTCGGTGATCTTGAAGAACCACTGTTCGAGTTGGCGCAGCTCGACCGGGGTTTCGGTGTGGCGCCAGCACATGCCGTCGTGGACCTGTTCGTTGGCCAGCACGGTCTGGCATTCGTGGCACCAGTTGACGGCGGCGGACTTGCGATAGACCAGCCCTTTCTCGAGCATGCGGTTGAAAATCCACTGGTTCCAGCGGTAGTACTGGGGACGGCAGGTGGCCACAAAGCGGTCCCAGTCGTAGGAGTAGCCCATCCGCTTGAGCGCCACGATCATGTCGGCGATGCACTTTTCGGTGAACTCGGCGGGGTTCAGGTCGCGTTTTTCCTCGCGGGCGGCCTTGATGGCGGCGTTTTCCGCCGGCAGACCGAAGGCGTCGAAGCCCATCGGGTAGAGAACATTTTTCCCCAACATGCGGAAGTGGCGCGCCATGGTGTCGCCGATGGTGTAGTTGCGGATGTGCCCCATGTGGAGTTTGCCGCTGGGGTAGGGGAACATCTCGAGGACGTAGTAGTTGTCGGCGCCGTTCGTGTCGGTCCTGGGGGCGTGGAACGCTTCCTTTTCCCAGAAAGCCTGCCATTTGAGGTCCGATTCCGCATGGGGGTAATAAAGTTCTTCTGACATGGAGCGATCTGATCCTTCCGCACAGGGTGTTCTGGCTCATTGTGGAGCCGCGCCATTGTGGCCGGTTGGCGGGTGGTTGTCAAGCGTGGGATGGGGGGCGGTTATGGGGAAATTCCGGAGAGGGAGGGGAAAAAGCGGGTTTAGCTTGCGGAAACCGGGGGATTTTCCCAAGATGGAAAAGGGTGGTTTGGGGGCTCTCCTTGCGGGTGAGAATCGGTGGGGGGCGTTCCCTTCATCGCATGGGGTTTCCAGAGGGCATCTGGAAAAGGAATCCGGTTCATGCCGCGTTTGCTGGTGGTCCATGAGGATCTGGCGCTTGATTTCCGTTTCCGGGGGGCGATCACGATCGGACGGCATCTGGCCTGTTCGCTGCCGCTACCGGGCAGTGAAGTCTCGCGCCGCCATGCCCAGATCTATCCCACCGGGGTGGGTTTCGCCATTGCCGACCAGGAAAGTCGCAACGGGCTTTTTGTGAACGGGCACAAGTGCAAGGGCCATGCGCTCGAACCGGGGGATGAGATCCGGATCGGCAAGGCGGTCCTGGTGTTTGACCCACCCGCCGGCAAGGAATGGACGGCGCTTCTGTCGAAGCGCGGGAGCCAGCTGATCCAGTCGGTTTCCGCGTCCGGCTCGTTCGAGCGGGTGGACGTGTCCACCTTTTCGGGGGCCGAGCTGGAGGAGATGGCCGGGCGGTGGTGGCAACCGGGGCATCGCGAGGCGACCGCCTGGCCGGCGGACACGCCGGGAGCGCTTCTGAATCTGGCGCTTTCGCTCGATCGGTACGCGAACCGGGTCGAGTTGTGCCGGGCGGTCGCCGAGTTTCTGGCGAACCGGATCGGCGCCGGGCCGGTGACCCTGCTGGCCAGCGACCCGGAGAAGCAGACGCTTCACACAATGCTTGGGCCGTCGCGGGACGAACTGGCCGAGCGGCTGGTCGGGGATCGCGATCTGTTGCACATTGTCCTGGATGGCGAACGGGCCGTGTTTTCGCCGGACCGGGCGCGGGACTATCGGTTCCGGGGACATGGCGATGCGGTCCAGGCGTCCTGTTCTTTCCTGGCCGCGCCGCTGTTCTGCGGGTCGGTGTATGCGGGGTTTCTGTACGCCGAAAAGCCGGTCGCGGACGGGAGATTCGGACGGCCCGACCTTGTGCAGGCGCACCTGACGGGGGCGTTGCTGGCGAAGTGCCTGTACTGGCGTCAGGCGGCCCACAAGCGGGGGGGACTCACCCACGTCGTCGGAAAGAACCGGGAAAATGAAGGTCTGGGGGATACTCAGACCGGATGAGGGACTGTTATCGAACGGAAAAACCGCACGCATGCTGCGGGCGGTTTTTCATACTCCAGAAAGAAAGAGAACGTGATATATGACGATAGAAGGTTCGACACGAAACGAGGGGGCTCCTTCCATGCGGGGGACGACAATTCTGGCCGTGCGGCGGGGCGACCGGGTGGCCGTGGCCGGGGACGGCCAGGTGACGCTGGGGCAGACGGTGGTCAAGGCCACGGCGCGCAAGGTGCGCCGCCTCCACGACGGAGCGATCATTGTCGGGTTCGCCGGAGCAACGGCGGACGCGTTCGCCCTGTTCGAGAAATTCGAGGCGAAACTCAAGGAGTTCAACGGCAACCTGCAACGCGCCGCGGTCGAACTGGCGAAGGACTGGCGGACCGACCGGATTCTGCGCCGGCTCGAGGCGATGCTGCTGGCCGCGAGCAAGGATTCGATCCTGTTGATCTCCGGCAACGGCGATGTCCTGGAACCGGACGATGCGATCGCGGCGATCGGGTCGGGCAGTCCGATGGCGCTGGCGGCGGCGCGTGCGCTCATGGCCCACACGGAACTGGACGCCGAAAGCGTCGCCCGCGAAGCCATGCGGATCGCCGCCGATATCTGTATCTACACGAATCAGAATATCGTGGTGGAGACGCTTTGAGAAAAAAGCTGCCCCTTTCTTCCAAATATTTGAAGCGTTTGAGATGAGGTGATTCCGCTTGACTTCCCCCGGGGGGGCGTGAAAGGTGGAATCTATCGGT
>DAOPYU010000372.1:0-1743 GCA_035353095.1 Candidatus Sumerlaeota bacterium
AGGTTCCATAATAACCTGAAAGCAAATCGCAACGCCGTCGTTCGCCCCTCTTGTCAAAGGCGAAGACAGGCAAATTCATGTCAATCGGGGTCTTCGACTGGAAGACAAAGTAACTGCTTGTGGAACCAACACTCCGGAGATATTGACGAAGAGAGAGAGTCCCCCCCTGATCCTCCGAAACTTTTTCCATCTCGAACGGGCCGGAGAAACGGTACCGCGCCTCATTGGGCGGTCCATAGAAATAGGAAAAAACCAGATCGACCGCATCGGGACGTTTTTCCGGATCATCCGTTCCATTTTGGAAAACCATGTTCAGGATCACCCGCCTCGTCTTTCCATCGCTTTCGACAGGAGAAGCCACTCCGCCTCCCAGGTACCCCTTCCTCGGACTGAACCCATATCCCTTTTCCGCCCCCGTCTTACCCTTCCGGTAAACATTGAATTGGGTGAAAAGAGGTCCCGGAGTCTCGGGTAGATCGAGGATGAAACGCCAGTTCAGATTTTTCCGATCCGGATAGATATACGGCCAGTTCAGCCACTCCCCGATCTTTTCCCCCTTCTGATTGTACATGGAATCGCCCAAGCCGACTTGAATCCCGGCGAAGCGGATATCGAGAGGGCCGCTCGCGACGGTCGCTTTCTGAGACGGAGAGGTATTACCCGTTCCCGTTTCTCCCACGCCCCCTTTTCCCGGAGCGGCCTCTCCTGGCGTAACCGGCGTCGTGGTCGTCGTTGTGCTCGTTACAGTCTCTCCCTTTCCGTTTGCCGGTTGGGTCGGCGCAGGATTTTCTTTCTTTATGATCTTGAACCCGGGAGGGGGAAAGTAAACGTGCGGCAGGAACTTTTTCAGTTCCGCGATTCCCTGTTCTGTGACACCGGTTTCAATCAGCGTCAACATCTGCAGAGTGGGATAACGTTTCAGAACCTCGACCGAGGCATCGGTGATCCGGGTTCCCGTCAGGTCCAGATAGTTGATTCGGTGCATGTCGGGGAGGCGGGCCAGGCCAGCGTCGGTGATCCGGGTCTTCCCCAGGTTCAGATTCCACAGTTCGGTCAGGGCGCTCAGGTTGCCCAGACCGGCATCGGTAATCTGGGTATTTGACAGGGATAGCATACTCAGGTTCTTCATGCCGGACAAGTGGACAAGCCCCTGGTCGGTGATCGGATTGTCGCTGAGGTTCAAATCCTTGAGAGAAGGAAGATTTTTGAGACCCTCGAGCGATTCATCCGTGAGACGATTTCCACTCAGGCCAAGTCCGCGGAGTTTTGAGAGGGTCTTCAGGTGGCTGAGTCCGGTACCGGTGAATTGACAGGAGGGAATCCTCAAGAATTCCAGGTTGGAACAGAATTGAAGCGCTTCCCAGGCGTCCTCCGGAACCCGGGCTTTCTCGAAACTTACCTCCTTCAATCCCGTCGCGTCTTTCAGGTGTTCCAAGCCGGTCTTTGTGACGGAGGTTCCTTTGAAGGTCAATCCCTCCAGGTTGGGGAGTTGGGAAATGGATCGGAGATCCTCGTCCTGAAGGTCCATTTCTCCAATCTCCAGCGTGACGCGCTTGAAAGGCTTGAGTTGTTCCAGAATGGCGAATGACCCGGGGGGTGTGAGGAGGGTCAATTGGGGAGTGGCCCAGGCGGGCATTTCCACCCGTCCCTGCAGTTCGACCCTGCGGGAATCGACCCAGGTTGTCCCGATCGAGCGGTCTGCTGGAAACTCCAGAACGACCGGCCTTTCCGGGGCATAATCGC
>DAOPYU010000372.1:1843-4704 GCA_035353095.1 Candidatus Sumerlaeota bacterium
ATCGAGCGGTCTGCTGGAAACTCCAGAACGACCGGCCTTTCCGGGGCATAATCGCCGGGAACAGTCCCCGTTTTTTGCCAGGTCGCCACGTCGGCGAGGAGTTTTTCCAATTGTTCGGGGGGGACCGGGTTTCCACCCGTAATATTCGGGTCGCTTCCCACTCCGCCGATATTCACCCCAAAGTCCTGATTGATCCAATGTACCACTCGAAGGATTTTATCAGGATAATCGTAAAGGTTCAGTTTCTGGATATACTCGACCAGCGCGCGGGTTCCCTTGTCCCGGCCGCAGTACCGGTGGATGGCCTCGGGGACATCTCCTCCCAGGTTGCCACAGACGGCCAGCATCTCGGGGGTCAGCATTTCGATCAGTTGGGATTCGACCTCCGGGTCGGGAACCTCGGGTTTCTGTCCGCTGGAATTTCTCAACGCGAGGGTGGTGGCCAGTCGGAGTTTGTCGGTCGCGGAACGTTCCGTTTCCGGGGGGAGCGCGTTGCGTTCCGAAAGTTGGTGGAACGCGGAGGCCCAGGCCCAGGGACGGCCGTCCTTTGTGAGCGCGAGCAGGGCGTGGGTCGTTATCGGGGATCTTTCATACAGCAGGCCCCGCATGAGGCTACAGAAAGTTGCCGGATCCTGGGTGATCCGGATCATTTCGAGCATTTGGGGAACCAGTTCGTCGGGCCGGTCCGCAGAATGTTTTGCGATCGGGCTGGACAGGTCACAGGCGCTGTAATACTCCCGGCCGCTGTAGAAATCCAAGAGCGGAATGCGTTCCCGCTGTTTCAACAGGTCCAGGGCCATCGTATCGAATTCCGGCCACCCGACCTGAAGTCCCATCAGGAGGCCAAAGTCGCAATGAGGAGCGGGCGCCTGGGCCCACTTGAGCGCGGTCTGGTGCAGCTGCTCGAGCGCTTCCGGCGAGAGGTTCTGCAATCGCACCCGGAAGGAACGGTCGGCAATCGCTTCCCAAGCCTTCATCAGAGGGATTCCCCGAAGATACGGAAGACTCCGAATCGCCTTGTCGGGGTCCCATGTGAAGTTGTTGCCTCTCATTAATTGTGCGTAATCTATCTCGGGAACTTCCAGTGCGTGGGCGATCAGGGCCAGCTGCGTCTGCGTCTCTTCCCGGGCGCCGGGAGGCGCCACCCGGATGTTCTTCACCACGAACTCGCAGGGTTTCTCCCCGATGGTGATCCGGGTGATTTTATCCAGGGGGACTCCTTCGATCCGGATTTCGGACCGGACCCCGCTGGAGCCGCGTTCACCGGAACCCCAATCGCCCAGGTACCGTTTCCCGGACGCATCGTAGGCCAGGATGAAATGGTCTCTTCCATACGGTTCATTCTCAAGGGGCTTCGACTCAAACGAGAAGATCGAATTGTTAGACGGTCGTTCATTTTTCTTGAAAGACAGTGTCGCATCCCGGTCCGTCAGTGTTTTGTCCCTTCAAAGGGCCCGGAAAATGAGTAGAGGGGGGTGCCGGGCGGGCCAGAAAAGTACCGCAGGCAAAAGTCCACCGCCTTGGGCAATTTCCCTTCCCGGTCAATACGAAGATCGTAGAACAATTGCCGGGTCTGTCCCTCCATTTCGAGCCCCGTATAATAACTGCCACCGCCGACCGCCCCCCCCGGCTCGCGGCTTTTCCCGCTTGCGCACAGAATCGGGAATCTTTCAAAGAGCGGGAATTCGTCGGTCTTCGGCAACTCGAACAGGAAACGCCAGTTCATCTTGTCTTTGGGAAAATCCACACCCGGCCAGTTCAATCGCTCGCCGATCTTCTCCCCCTCCGCGTTGTAGAGGCTGTCCCCCAGTCCGGTCTGAAAACCGATGAACCGGATGTCGAGGGGGGCGTCTTTCGGGGTACTTGTGGAATCGGCTGTTTCGGATGTTTCCCCGGCTTGTTCTTCCGGAGAGTTCTGGAAGAACGGGCGTTTCAACGGAGTCCCGTTGAAGTATTCGCTCTGCTCATACCAGGTGCAGGTGTCGGTGATCTGTTTCCCCAACTGGGTCGGGGACATTTTTCCATAGGACAAGTCATTCGGACCCCCTGTCCCCAATTCTCCGATGTTCACGTCGTAGTTCTGGTTGATCCAGCGCGTAACCGTGGGGATCGGCCAGATATTGTACCGGTAGCCATAAGGGTTCTGTTTCTGGAGAAATTCCACCGCCGCGCGGAGCGTTGTTTTCGGGTCGTCGTACCGATGGAGCGTATCCAGAATCCAGGTCGGCCCTTGGTTTTTCGCCCCATCCGACAGGATCGTGAGGAGCGCCGATTCAACTTCCGGTTCGAGGGTGGTTTTCTCCGGTAAGGAACCGCTGAGGGCACGAGCCACTGTCAGACGGATTCTTTCCGGAGGCGTCAGGCTTTCTTCCGGCGCGAGCGCCTTCCGTGTGGAGAGTTCCTTGAGTGCAGAGACCCAGATCCAGGGACGTTCGTCCTTTGCCAACCTCAGAAGTGCCTCCGTGGTCGTGGAGGTCTTCTTGTCTGTCAGACATTTCATCAGGTTGCTGAAGACGAAACTCTCTTCCACAACAGAAACGGCTTTCTCAATCTTCGGAACCAGATCGTCCGGAAATTCCTGGGAGTGTTTCGAAAAGAAATCCGCAATAATGAAGGAACTGGTTCCTTCACCGCCCTCTCTATGGAAAGTGATAAAATTCTGTAATTCCGGATCGGCCAGATGATCGAGCGCCAGCCCATAGAATTCCGGCCATGCCCCCTGAAATCCCATCCAGATCCCAGCTTTCCAATGAGGAAGTGGCGCCTGAGACAACCTGAGCGCGGTCTGATGGAGTTGTTCGAGGAATTCGGGAGGCAGACCTTGGAATTTTTCCGGTGGTATTGCGCGCAACGCAGAATCG
>DAOPYU010000373.1:0-4693 GCA_035353095.1 Candidatus Sumerlaeota bacterium
GAATCAGGGGCGCCGACACAATCGAGGCCGGCGCGGGCGTCAACCCCGCCCGCTCGAACTTGTCCCCGTCGCGCCCGGAAATCACCCCGCACAGATCCGTCGCCCGAATCTCGCGCACCGACGGGATATTGACCCCGAATTCCCCCGTCTCCTGAATCAGGTCGTAGGAATACCGTTCCGGTCGCACCGAAATCGAGAGCATCGGCGGGTCGGTACAGACAATGCCCGTCCAGGCGACGGTGAGGATATTGGCCCGTCCGTCACGCCCGGCGCACGTCACCATCACCACAGGCAACGGACAGAGCATCGTCCCCGGCTTCCAGACCTCCTTGGCCCCGGGTTCCCGGGACTCCGACTGGCCTCGTTCGAAATCGTCCGGCATGCAGATCTTCCTTTCCAATCCCTCTTCGCCACGTCAAGCGAGGGCTTTTGTCACAGCGACTTTCAACTGTTGAGGGGTTCTTTGCCCCTCAATTCCCATCGGACCTTGGGCCCCTCTTCATCCTCGAAGAAACCGGCGGTCCGCATCCCGACCCGTTCCAGAATCCGGCAGGAAGGCACATTGGAAACCAGACATTCCGCGCGAATCACCTGGACCGCCGGTTGCGCCAGAAGCCAGGCGACATAGGCCCCAACCGCTTCCCTCGCGAACCCCTGACGGCGGGAACCCGGTACGATGTAATACCCCAGAGAAACCGCTCCTTCTTCCTGGGGTGGACACACGCACCCCACCCCCCCGATCAGCGTTCGATCTTCCCGATGGACGATATTGCGATTCCACGCGCACCCGTCCGGTTGCGCCTCATACATTTCTATAAGAGACGGCAACACCTCGAGCCAATCCGGACCGGGCCATCCAGACGCCACCCTCAAACCGGTCACACGCGCCACGGCATCCGGCCCCTGGAGAATGGCCCGTTCGACCATCAGGGAAGAAGACGCCAAGGTCAAACGGTCGGTTTCCAGAGGAATGAACCCGGCATTCGAAGTCAAATGACGCCTCCACAAACAAGTTTCCAAACACGCGTTCAATAAAACACAGCCGGGGTATGGCTGACGCCTCCCCGGCTGTGAGAATCTACCCCACCCGTACAGGTCGGGTCCAGAGAATCCTTATTTCCCGCTCTTCCCCGTGATCTTCTGGATGAATTCCGTTTCCTCGGGACGGTACGGCGTGCCGTCGGGACGGAAAATGTCGTGGAACCAGACGGGCGGCTCGGACGTGTAGGTCTTGCTCCACGAGTCCCACGGATAGATCGTCTGCGTCTTGCCCGACACACAGCCCCAGTTCATGCCCCCGACCTTGTTTTCCTTGAGGACCGGCAAGATCGCCTGGAACGTGCTGCCCTGCGGACGCGCCATGTATTCCGAGCAGATCATCGGACGGTTCCACTTCTTGAGATCCGCAATCACCTTCTTCATGGACTCCGGTTTGTCGTAGTTGTGGAACGAAATAATGTCGGACGAGTCGAGCATGAAGCGGTCGAGCGGCGTGATCTTCTCGCGGTTCGACCAGTCGCCCTTCCAGACCGCCGCCGTCAGCGGCTGTTCCGGCCCGACCTCGCGCGCCCAGGCAAACGCCTTCTGGATCAGCGCCAGCGCCATCTCGGGCTTGTTCTTAAACTCCACCTTGCCGTACGAGGAGTCGTTACCGTTGTCCGGCTCGTTGAAGATGTCCCACGCCAGAACCCGTTTGTCCGCGCGGAAGTGGCCCACCACACCGGTGACATAGCCTTTCAGTTCCTCGTGGCGCCTGGGGTCTTTCAGGATTTCCTGCCCCGGCGCCTGAACCCAGCCCGAGTTGTGGACACCCGGCTTGGGCGCGCGCTGCTTGCCCAGCTTCGGGAACGGGTCCCAGCACGAGTCGAACAGGACGAACATCACCGCGATATGGTGCCGGTCGGCCACTTCGAGAAACTGGTCGAGCCGCTTCAGGAAACCCTCACGGTCCTGGTTCCACAACTGGTCCTGCAGATAGACCCGCACGCAATTGTACCCCAACCCCTCGATCCACCCCAGTTCCTTGTCAATCGTCTTCAGGTCGAACGTGTCGGCCTGAAACATTTCGAGCTGGTTGATGGCCGTGCTCGGCTGGAAGTTGCACCCCACCAGCCACGGTTTGTCCTTATACCAGGCATTGGCCTTCTCCACCGGCCACACACCCGAATCCGCCGCGCCCGCCGAAACGGCGATCCCCAGAGTTATCAGCAGGGCCCAAACAGAAAGCAGATGGCGCTTTTTCATCATGATGTCGTCTCCTTCTATCTCTGAATCTCATTCCGGGAACATCATACCCGTACCCAAGCGGAGATGATGATTCCCACGCCTTCCCCTTTTGTCAAGCGTAACGAGCCGTTCCCTCACAACGACACGGTGTTCCAGTCCGGTGGCTCGACCTTGAGAAGATTGCGGACGAAGAAATCCCGGCGGCGGCGCTCGCCGTAGGGGCCTCCGTCGGAATGGTCCATGCCGGGCACCACCAGGAGTTCAAACTCCTTGTTCGCCTTGATGAGGGCGTTGACCACCTGGAGGGTCGAGGCCGGGTCCACGTTGTGGTCGCTCTCGCCGACGATAAGGAGGAGTTTGCCGCGCAATTTCGCGGCGTTGGTCACATTGGACTGTTCGGCGTAGTGCGGGCCGACGGGCCAACCCATCCAGAGCTCGTTCCACCAGATTTTGTCCATGCGGTTGTCGTGGCAGCCGCAGCTGGCCACGGCGGCCTTGTAGAAATCGCCATGAAAGAGCAGGGCGCCCAGGGCGCTTTGTCCCCCGGCGGAGGTTCCGAACACACCCACGCGGGTGGTGTCGAGATAGGGATACCGCTCGGCGGCAGTGCGCATCCACTTGATGCGGTCCGGCAGGCCCGCATCGCCAATGTTTTTCCACGCGAAGTGGTGGAAATCGCGCGCGCGGTTCGACGTGCCCAGGCCGTCAATCTGGACGACGATGAACCCCAGTTCGGCCAGCGCCATCTGGCGGTAATAGTCGCGCCAGCCCTTGGGCACAAAGGAGTCCTGCGGACCGGCGTAGATGTCCTCGATGATCGGATACTTTTTCGATTCATCGAGTTTGAGAGGACGGTACAGGACGCCCCAGATGTCGAACCGGTCGTCGCGGCTGCGGGCCTTGAAGGGCTCGGGGGCGCGCCACCCGGCGGCGAACAGGTCCGAGGCGTCGGCGCGATCGAGTTCCATCACAAGCGAGCCGTCCTGTGTGCGGCGCAGTTCATGGACGGGCGGCTGGTCCACGCGCGACCAGGTGTCCACAAACCAGGTCTCTTTGGGAGAGTACCGGATGCTGTGCGTGCCATTACCCGAGGTGAGACGCACAAAACCCGAACCGTCGAAGTTGACGCGGCAGTAGTGGACGAAGTAGGGGTCCTGGTCCGGGTCGAGTCCCGAGGCGCGGAACCAGATCTGGCGCTTCTCGTCGTCAATCTTCTCGATACCGCGTACCACCCACTCGCCCTTGGTGATCTGGTTCTTCACCTGTCCGGACTTGCGGTCGTAGAGGTAGAGGTGGTTCCACCCGTCGCGCTCCGACGCCCAGATAAGGTCATCGGACTTGTCGGAGAAGAACAGGGTTTTCTTCCCGGCGTAGTCAATGAACGTGTCGCTTTTCTCCTCGATAGCCGCGCGGGCCTTACCGGTTTCGCCGTCCAGCGCGATCACGCGCCCGACCTGATGGCCCCGCTGGTTGTAATAGAAATAGAAGGCGGAACTGTCCGCCTGCCAGCGGTAATCGCCCAGGTCGAACGGGTTGTCGAACAGAGCATCGTCCACCGGCACGATGGACTTGGTGGTCACGTGGAAAAGACACGGCTTCCGGACCGTAATGGCATCGCCCGGCTTGGCGTAGTTGAGGGTACTGTGTTCGGGCTGCAACTGGTCTTCAGGAGAGGAAGCGACATAATGGACCACGCGTTCCTCGACCGGCTTGACCACGTCGGCGACGAGTTTTTTCGAGTCGGGCGCCCAGAGAATCCACGGCGAATAGAGGTGCTTGTCCGTTCCGTCACCGGTCAGGGGATACTCCTCGCGCGTGGCGACGGAACGCAGGAAGAGGTTGTAGTTGCGGGAGAACGCCTCCCACTTGCCGTCGGGCGAAGGGACGGGGCGGCTCTCCTTCGTGGGATCGGGTTTCTGCATCCCCGGTCCACCCTCCTCGGGGCGTTCGCCCTGGTTGTTTCCCCGGCGGCGACGGTTGGGTGGGCCGTTTTCCTCCGGCTTTTTCTCCTCCGCCGGTTTTCCGAGATCTTTCAGCTCATATGAATCAAGTTCGCACCGCCACCGCTTGCCCGCCGCATTGAACTCGAGGGCTTTCCCCTCCTCGACAAACGCGATCTCCTCGAAGGGGAGTTTCGGGGCGGCGAATTCCTGTCCCGCCGCCTTCGAGAGCGCCTGAGCCAGCCGTCCGTGGTCGAAGGCCGGAACGCGTGAGGCCTTCTCGGCGTCAACGAGGATAAACTCGCGATTGCCCCGCACGTCGGTGCGATACCAGAAAAAGGGGGTGTCGCCGATCCAGTGCGGGTCGAGTTGTTCCTTGAACACCTTGCCCTGGAACAGGTCGCGCAGTTTGTCGGCGCGCTTGTAGTCGTCGAGTGTACCCTGGGCGCGTCCAACGGAAGGCGCCAGAGAGAGAAGCACGGTGGCAAGCGAGAGGCAAAACAGTTTACGCACGGATTCGGTCCTTT
>DAOPYU010000374.1:0-4692 GCA_035353095.1 Candidatus Sumerlaeota bacterium
AGGTATTGCGGCTGCACGACCAGCGGTTGGCGGCTGAGAAGCCAGCCGATCAGCAGCGACAGGAACCAGAGTGTCAACCAGGGGCTGGCCATCCAAATATTTTCCGGCCTCCAGAGCAAGACCGCCCATCCAACCATCACGCTGAACAGGCTCGCCAGGCCCAATGAAAACAGGAACCTGGGCACTTGGGCCTTGGCCCGGCCATTCATCGCCTGGGCCGAAGTCCACTCCAGCAATCCGCGGTGCGAGATGTGTTTTCGATAAAGAACCCGCGCGATGGCATCCAGCGCCAGCCAGGTTTGGTACGGCAACAATGCCGCTTCGACCAGCACTCGTAACAGATCGTGAGCGATCCTGGTGAGTGAAACTCCCTTGAGACTCTGGCCTGTGGTCGCCCAGGTGAAGGGCTGTACCAGGGAGTGAAAGAACAGTTGCGTGGCGACCACAACGGAGGCGATACACCCGGCCCGGGTGGACGTGAACCAGCAAACCAGCAACAAAGCCAGACTGGTTGCAGGCAACAGGCTGCGGCGCAGGTTATCAAAGATCTTCCAGCGATTGAACCAGGAAAGCGGATTGGGTTCTCGACCGCCGCCCCGCTCGGGCACATGCGGCAGGATCCAGTCGGCAATCTGCCAATCGCCCCGAATCCAGCGGTGTTGGCGCTTGATGTAACTCAGGTAGTCCTGGGGGAACTCATCGTATAACTCGATATCGCTGGCGAGGCCCACCCGGACGTGAGCGCCTTCAATCAAATCATGACTGAGAAGCCGGGCCTCGGGGAACCGGCCGGAAAGAACGCGACTGAAAGCGCGCACATCATAAATGCCTTTGCCGTGATAGGAGCCTTCGCCGGTCAGATCCTGATAGGCGTCGGAAACCGCATTGGTGTAGGGGTCTATGCCGACCGGGTCCGAGAAGAGCCGGCTGAACGGCGAACCGCTGGCGCTTGGCAGGGAGGGACTGACGCGCGGCTGGATGAGGGTGTAGGAACCCGCCACAACCCGGCCAGCGTCATCGAAGCGCGGCTGGTTGAGCGGGTGCGCCAGCGTCTCGATCATCCGGCGGGCCGTGTCGTGCGGCAATTGCGTGTCACTGTCCAGGGTGATAATAAACCGCACGGGAGTGAGATGTTCCGGATCGCCCACGTAAACCAGACACTCGGCTTCACGGGACCGTGTGCCCACGATCAGGTCGTTGAGCTCTTCCAGTTTCCCGCGTTTGCGTTCCCACCCAATGAATTTCTGCTCGGATTCGCACCATTTCCGCTCCCGGTGCAACAGGAAAAATCGCTCGCCGCCGTGGCGCTGATTGAGCGCTTCGATGCACTCTTTTGCTGTTTGCAGCAGGACCGAGTCCGCTTCACAATGTAACTGCGGCGCATCCAGGTAATCCGAGTAAAGGGCAAAGAGGAGGTTGGCCTCCTTATTGGCGAGATAGCGGATCTCCAGCTTTTCCACCTCGCCCTTGATCGTCTCGACATCCACCAGCATCATCGGCACGACGACCAGTGTCCGGCAGGCGTCTGGAATCCCCAAAACCCTGAAGTCCATTTTCGGCAGGGAGCGCGGTGGGAACAGCAGCATCACCAGGTAATTCATGATCTCAAGCGATATCTGGCTCACGGGTATGAGCAGGAGCAGGCCGATCAACAGTTGCATCCCAGGCGCTTGTCCGCGCAAAGGAAACAGGAAAATCGTGGAAATGAATATGGCCGATAGAAAACTGAGGCCAAGAAAGTAAACCGCCGAATGATGACGATAGGCCCAGTGCAACGCCCGGAAACGCAACGTCTCGCGGCACCCGATGAGACGCGCCAGTTCCGCTCTTTTTTCACCGATCAGGTACGTCCCGATATGATGGGGGCGTTCCTCTTCCCCGGAATCGCGTTCGGGCTGGGTTACCAGATCCAGGACGCGTTGGGCGACCTGGTCCTCCGCCAGTCCGGACCCACGGTGCAGATCCTCAATCGCCCGGCGATACTGGTTGCGCGTGACAAAGTCCATCTGGGGGTAGATGCCGGCCGGATCCTGGCGCAGGATCTGCTCGACCCGGCTGAGTCGCTCGAAACATTCCTTCCAATCGAGCAGGGCAAGATGGCGCAGACTGGTAAAGGCATTGCCGATGGATATTTGTTCCTTTGTCTGACGATTTTTCTCACGCATGATGAGATCGGTCATGGATTTCTGGAAGGTGCGTTCCAGCCAGATCTGGACCGGGGCCAGCGCGGCTCCTTCGTCATAGAGAAAATCGAACAATTGCAGAGCAAAATAGGGACTTGGAGGGGATTGGGTTTCCGTCAGTTCCGCCATCAGAGAAAAGAGATGGTTCGGATCTCTCCGGTTGGCCGTAATGAGGCGGTTCGCCCAGAAGTTGGCGATTTCTCGTTCACGCAACTCGGTCTGGGCTTGTCCGGCGATTTGCTGGATGTGTTCGATCAGTACCATCCGAAGCATCTGGGGGACAGCCCAGAGTTCTCCGATGGATAAGGTTCCTGCGGATTGGTAGGACTCGATGAACGCCAGGATGTTTTCCTGGTCCACACGCAAATCCGTATGCGCGGCGAGTTCCCACGCCAGGGCGTAAATGCGCGGCATCCCCCGATAGGACTCGTTGGAGAGAACCGGCAACTGCCGGTAATAATGCCAGGGCAGATTCAGTAGAACGTCACGCGCATTGCTTTCGAGAAGATATTCATTGTCGAGGAGCCACTCGGAGGTCGGGGGGACACTCTGCTGGAGACGACTGGCTTCGGACAGATCCACGCAAACCCGATGAACCCAGTGGCGGCTTCGTTCAAGTCGCTTGAGCAGTTCGGTATCCCGGATCGGCTCGGAGTCCACCTGATGCTCCGCGGCCAGGCGCTGGGCATAGTCCTCGAGCTGGGCTGGATTGAGCGGTGTCTCGTGGACCCCTGCATCTCCGGCGGGACTCACGCGCCCGGGATGCAGAACAAAGATCGCGGGCGAAGACTCCCCGATTTCCCGTAACAAAGACAGCGGGACCTGCAATTCTTCAATCGGAGCCTGGAGAATCAGGACGGTTTCTCCCGGAATAAGCCAGCGCGCGTGGTTCTCGATCAGTCCGAGTTCGACCCCGAATCTCGATCGCCGTATCCAGCCCGCCCCGCACAAACTTCCAATCATCCCGGCCAACAGAATCGGGATCAGAACAACGGGATATTCACTGGAAATCCCCCCCCGCCCCTCCAGGCTCAGGACAAACGCCGCGGCAAGCGTCCCGAAAAGAATAAAAGATCCAATTAACCCGGCAACCCGGCGCCATGGAAAGGGATCAACCCGCTGGATTCCACCAGCCGAGTCCTTGCTCAACCATACAGTTCGAGGGTAACCCTTTTGCTGCAATTTCTTGAAGGCTTCACGGGCTTCATTTTGTTGGGTAAAGTAGGTAATGAGGGTACCTGTTGTCATTCACGGTCCTTGATGGAGGAATACCACAGAGTGCAATTGTTTATATGCAATCGAGAAATTGTAACACAGCCAATCAAGGTGCGCAACATCTTCCTAACCGAGATGAAATCGAGGCAAACGGGCATAAACGCATCAACTCGAGTGGAGTTGACACCGTCAAAGTTCGGAATCCATGAGACTCCTCCCGTTTAACCCTTTCGGCCTGCCGTGATCAGCATTACCGCGCCGCAGACCAGCGCAACCCCTCCCACGATCGGTGGGAGAGGGATGTGCCGGGACTTCTCGGTCGTCACCTGAATGGGGCCGAGATCGACGGCCTTCTCCCGAGTCGTGTAGGTGATCCCCTGAAACGCAAAAGCCGCTATTCCCAGCGCAACAAGAATGAGGCCTATCACCGTGTTTGTTTTCATGGCGCTCCTTCTTTCACCTCTCAGTTTGGTCTCGCGTCCGTGGGTTACATCACTCTGCGACCCTGAATGACGTTGAGCACCACGACGATGAGGGCAACCACCAGCAGGATGTGAATAAACCCGCCCATCGTGTAACTGCTCACCAGGCCCAACGCCCACAGTACGATCAGTATCACCGCGATCGTCCACAACATGGTGACTCTCCTTCGCATAAATCGGATTCCGTTGCCGAGGGGTTCATGTCTCGCCCAGCCGGCAGCGACTCAGAGCCGTACTTATCGGTCATGCAATCCCCCCCTGGAGAACGGCTCTTTCCAAAGGGTGGAAATATTACTGTCCCCGATTCTTCTTTCCCGGTTTTTGTTCCTTGTCCAGACTCTCGTCATCCTCAAGTCGCACGGTCTCTTTGTCCCTCGCCCTGGCGCGGACCTTGGGCTCGGCCTTGGGCTTCGCGGGTGGAGCGGACTGTTTCGCCGGTTCGCTCCTGGGCGCCTTCACCTTCTTTGCTTCTTCCGCTGGTGGTGCAACCTGTTTCTCCGGACTTTTCCGGGGAGTTTCCACCTTCTTCGTTTCCACAGCGGACGGAACGGATGCTTTTTCCCGACCGCTTGGAGGAGCCTTCTCCTTCTTGGCTTCTTCCACTGGAGGCGGGACCCGTTTCTCCGGACCATTCCGGGGAGTTTCCACCTTCTTCGTTTCCACAGCGGACGGAACGGATGCTTTTTCCCGACCGCTTGGAGGAGCCTTCTCCTTCTTGGCTTCTTCCACTGGAGGCGGGACCCGTTTCTCCGGACCATTCCGGGGAGTTTCCACCTTCTTCGTTTCCACAGCGGACGGAACGGATGCTTTTT
>DAOPYU010000375.1:0-3454 GCA_035353095.1 Candidatus Sumerlaeota bacterium
GGCCACTTCCGCGATCGGGGTCGAGCCCTGCGGGACCGGGTACTCGAGTTCGATATCCGCCGGGAAGGTCCACTTTTCCTTCTTGATGAGATGGAGGATCTCCTTCAGCGGGGTCTGACCGGTGCCGAACGGCAGGTTTCCGCCGTCGGCGGTGCGGTCCTTCAGGTGCAGGCTGACGATGCGGTCGTGGTACTTCTCGATGACCGGGATGGGCGACTTGCCCTTGGTTCCGGCGACATAGTGACCCACGTCGAAGTTGAAGCCGATGTACTTGCCGTACTCGAGGATCGGGTCGGGTTTGTCCATCACCGGGTAGTTGTCGGTGTGGTTGTGGAAGGCGACCCAGATTTTGTGCTTGTCGGCGAACGGGGCCAGTTTCTTGGCCATTTCTTCCGAGCGCTCGAGGGTGATGCCGGTGCAGCCGAGCGTCTTGGCGATCTGGAAGTTGAAATCAATCTCCTCGTCCGACTTGCCGAAATCGGTCTTGTGGATGTGGATGTTGACGCCGGCGTCGTTGTACATCTTGCGCAGCTCGGCGCACTTGACCAGTTGCGCCTTGCGTTCTTCCTCGGTCGCCTTGGCCGGGCCGCCGATGTAGGACAGGATCGAGCCGCCCATCAGTTCGACCTCGCTCAGACCGTCCTGAAGGAGCGCTTTGAGCGTGTCCTGGGCCGAATCGGGGGTGCCGCGGTAGCTGTACGTGATGCAGCCGATGCGCACGCCGTTGAAGACGGAGTTGGGTTTCTTGGCGGAGGTTTCCGCGCTGAAGACGCCGCGCGGCAGGACCGCGCACGCGGCCAGCGCGGCGGCGCCGCCCAGGAAGGCGCGCCGTTTCAGGGGATTGTGAAGCGGATTCTGTGTCATGTTCTGCTCCTCACAAATGTGGATCTAATGCGATCCCCGATCAAGCGGGGACGTCCTTCAGTTCCCAGCCCTTGCGGAAATGGGGCCGGACAAACTCGTTGGCCTTCTCGTTGTTGGTGAAACGCAGGTTCTTGCCGTCCCACGCCAGTTTTTCATTGGGGAAGCGCCAGCTGATCGCGCCCAGCAGCATCCATTCGGTGTAGGGACCGGAGATTTCGAAGTTCGAGCACGCGGGTTTGCCGCCCTTCAGGGCGCGGAACCAGTCCTCGAAGTGGCCGGGCGAGCGCTCGATGACTTCCGGCGGGCGCGGGTGGTTCTTCTGCTTCTCACGCGGCAGCAGGCTGTAGCTCTCGCCCCGGCCCATCGTGCCCAGGTAACCCTTGGTGCCAATAAAAATCTCGTTCATATCCTTCATGTCGTCTTCCGGAATGGCGTCGGGCCGCTTGAAGGCGCCAGCCACGCTGCCTTCGTACCAGAACACATCCACCGGGCGCATCTTGCCCGACTTGACGTACTTGCTCGGGCGCTCCGGCCAGTGGAGTTTGCAGGCGTAGCTCGGGTAGGTCACCGGGTTGGCGCCTTCCACCTGGAAGCACTGCACACTCTCCGGATACGTCTCGCCCAGCCCCAGCGCCCAGTTGGCCGGACCGAACTGGTGGATGCCCCAGTCGCCGATCATCATGGTGCCGTAGTCGAGGAACCCGCGCCAGTTGATCGGGTGGATCTTGGAACTGTAGGGATGCTCCTGCGCCCGACCCTGCCAGAGGTCCCATTTCAGCGAGGCGGGAACCGGCTCGGCCGCCGGCCACTGTGTGATGCCGCGCGAGAAACCGCCGCCATTCCACGAATGCACCTCAGAGACCTCGCCGATCTCGTCGTTCCAGATATACTCGCAGGCGATACGCGTGGCCGCGGAGGAATAGCCCTGGTTGCCCATCTGGGTGGCCACCTTGTACTTTCTCGCGGCGTTCGCCAGCTGGCGCGCCTCCCAGACCGTCTGGGTGAGCGGCTTCTGACTGTGAACCCCGATCCCCCGTTCCATGGCCCACAGCGCCGCCGTGGCGTGCATGTGGTCGGGAATCGTGACCGTCACGCCGTTGAGGTTCTTCGCTTCCTTGTCGAGCATCTCGCGGAAATCGCGATAGAGTTTGGCTTTCGGGAACTTCTCGGCCGCCTTTTTGAGATTGTCTTCGTCAACATCGCACAGGGCGTAGATGTTCTCGCTGGAAACAGACTCGACATCGCTGAAGCCCTGCATGCCGCCGACGCCGATGCAGCCCAGGTTGAGTTTCTCGCTGGGCGCCGGCCCCGCCGCCCCTCCCAGCACGTGACGCGGGACAATCATGAAGGTGGCCATCGCCGCCGTACCGGCCAGAAACTTCCGCCGTGTCAGGTTCATCTTTTCCGACTTTCGATCCTGCTTTTCCATATTCATGTCCTTTCCCGGATTTGTGTCTCTCCTGTCCAGAATTCAACCCCGAACGCGAAAATTCCCGCGTTCCGAGCCGGGGCGGGTTGTCTCCGGCAGGCTCCTCCTCCCCACACCTTCTGAGAGGGAAATCGCCCACCTGACCTGAAAACAACTGACCGTGAAAAACAATAACAGATTGGCTCGATTTTGAAAGCAGGAAATTGCATTGATGCAATTACCTCATGTCTCGCCGGTGACCTTCGCTTTACGGAATCACGCAGAGAAGAAGGCGGTTCTGAGGGGGCCTGGGCGTCCCGCCCATGAAGGGGTTCCGGAACAAAAGCCCGAAAACTTCCCCGCCCCACCGACACGAACGTCGGCCATCCCCGGGCGGAAGAATCCATAAATCGTTGTGTTGAAAAGATGCCCCTGCCCACTTCAGCCGGGCTTTCTTTCGGCTGGCCGGGTGGCCGCGAGTTTCGCGGAAACCATTCCGCCCGCCCGGATGGAGATCCCCACGTCTTCGCCTGCAACGCGCTCACCGTGCCCGTCACCTCGAACGAACGAACCGGAATATCGAACGCCAGCGTCTTGACATCCCCCGCAACCGTGAGGACCGGTACCCACGTCCGGTTCAGGAGGTAATAAACCCCCTTCGCCGGGTCTGAAGCCACACGCGCGGACGTTTTCTGAAACCGGGTGATCTTGAGAGTGCCGGGAGACCTCCCGTTCAGGGACAGATAGCAGCCCTGCGATTACCGAATAGTGAATCACGATCCGGATGAACAACATGAGATGACCAGGCGAAATATCGGGGACGGGTGAGCAGAATCAACAGGGTCTGGATCGAATCCGGCTCTTCCGTCAGGGGATTAATCGTCCAGAGAAATCGTGAGTGTCCCCTTTTTGCGGTCGGATTCGGCGACGCCAAGGGCGCCCGCTTCGCCGCCATTGGCGGGACGCGGGTGACCGGTAAAGTCTTCGAGGAACGGACCGTGGAACTCCCAGGCGTAGAGTTCTTCGATCGTGGTCCGGGAATCGGCCAGTGTGCCCCGGGCGAGACGCAGGAAATCGATCGCCCCGTCCAGGTTGGGCCCCAGGGGCGTGCCGCCCACGTAAAGGTCCGCGTCGCTGGCGAGCGACACGTCCGCCCCGAGGCCGGGACCGCTGGCGTCCTGC
>DAOPYU010000375.1:3554-4682 GCA_035353095.1 Candidatus Sumerlaeota bacterium
GTGCGCGAAGGGGCGCCTTTCTGGCCGCCGATCGAGACCGTGCGGTTGATGTCGGCATTGCCGAGGACGGCGTACTGGTCGCGTCCGTTCAAATGCAGGGCGCCGGTGGTCCAGTTCTCCAGCGGCCCCACCTGGTAATCCTTCAGGGCGATGTTGACTCCCTGGAGCGGGTAGGTGGGAAAACGGGAGTAGTCGTCGCGCGATGTGTAGTAAGGGGCCATGCACCAGTGCTCGTCCAGAATGCGGGCCGGATCGCCCTGGATTGGGGTGAAGTTCCACTCGCCGACCGTTTCATAGAGACTCCAGGGCACAAAGACTCGGGCCCCCTGACCGCGGGCCGCTGAATTGGGGGACGGGCGGAAGTCGTGAGCAGCCGCATCGCGCAGGGGAGACTGATCGGCCAGCACGCCGACGGAAGCGGCCAGCGGCTTACAGGCCGCCAGGGCTTCCTGAAACAGCGGCAGTGTAGCGATCCACCGCCCGGAAGGCTCGAATACGGCGAAGGTTGGCCCCGGATCGAAGAAGACGTTGCGGGCATAGGCGTTGGTCTCGAGCGCGAATTGCTCGCTGGAGGCGCCGGCGTCTTTTTCATTGCCGGCGGCCGCGGTGTTCGCCGGGTCGGCATCGCGGAAGACGCGCTCGCCCAGGCTCTGCCAGATGTTGCCCAGAAACTTGTTGCGACCGGCCTGGGGCGCCTGACGCCGCGAGCCGCGCACGAAATTGTAGATCGTGTTGTTAAAGAAGGTGTTCTGGTAACTGATGATTTCCTGGAAAGCCGAGGTGTTGGCCAGTTTTCCGACCGGGCCCTTGGACTTGCCCCAGGCGATGTTGTTGAAGTGGTAGTTCTTGAACGCGCCGTCCAGGTAATAGGCGTGTCCGAAGCGGCACTCCTTGTCGGGATTCAGAACGTGATCCCAGTTGCGGTACCCGCCGGGGTTGCCCGAGATGTTGTTGAAGACGTAGGCCGGCCCGCCCTGCCAGGTCTCGATACCCCCGAAGTCGTCGTTGTTGAGCAGCGAATCCACCACCTTGTTGTGGTGGATCAGGACACGGGCGAAGGGGCGGTCGGTGGTCGCGTCGTTCTGCTTGGCGCCGTGGACGTCAATCCCCTGCGAGGCGACCCGGTCG
>DAOPYU010000376.1:0-4681 GCA_035353095.1 Candidatus Sumerlaeota bacterium
CCAGCCGCCAGCACCCGGTGGCAGGTAACCAGCAACGGCAACGGATTCGCCCCCACCGCCCCCCCGATGGCCCGGGCGCTCCCCCCTACCTGACGGGCCAGTTCCCCATACGTGACCGTCTGCCCAAAGGAAATCTCGATCAACGCCTCCCAGACCCGCCGACGGAAATCGGACGCCCCGGCCAGATCCAAGGGAACAGAAAACGTCCGTAAGCGTCCCTCGAAGTAGGCGCGAACCTCGTCTATCAGACGATTCGAGAGTTGCGTCAGGCGCCCCTCTTCTCCACCCGTCCCTCCACATCCGGTGCAATGCGGCTCAAAAACCGACCGTCCCGACGAGACCTTTTCACGCCCTTTAAGTACTTCAACAACTTCGGTTGGACTGGACATCGGCAACGCAAACCGACGGATCCCCTCCACACTCACCTGGGCGGCGCACCATCCCCACTCCGTCTTGAAAGAAAAAACAGGCGACATCTGTTCTGACAACATCTCGAAACCACCCCTTACTTTTCTTCCAGTTTCAACACCCTTCTCTGAAAAAACGGCTCAAACCCCTGCGACTTCCAGAATTCCAACCCGTTTTCATTCCGCACATAGACCTGTAGATGCAACTCGAGTACCTGCTGTTCCCGGAACCATTGACGTGCGGCCTCGATCAACGCCCGGCCGATTCTTTCGCGCCGATGCTCCGGCTCCACATATAAGTCCGAAATATACCCCAATTCACGGGGCTCAAACATCGGCAGATTCTGGGCCACATAGACGCAACAGAAACCGCAGATCCCCCCGTCCTCCCGTTCCGCCACCAGGACCCGGGAACGGCTGCTGCGCACGTGCATCAACAGATACACCTCATAGGCGGGTAAGGCGTTTTCCGAAAGACGCAGCCGGGACTCAAACCCCTCGTGCTCGCGCATCATGTCGCCCCAGAGCCGCACCACCCGCGGCACATCCTCCTCCACCGCTTCCCGCAATCGGAACGACGGTTCGTTTGTCATGGTACTCCTCCGGCATGCCCCGTCTGGGGAGCCACCCTTTCCCTATTTCATCCCATGCCTCGACTCGATGCTCCATGATTGGTGGAAACGACATTTCCCCAGAACCCTCTTCAAGTAATGCCCCCCCCTCTCCACCCTGTCAATCGAATTCCCCGTCCCCGGAACGCTTTCGCCGAGAAACCCCAAGATTCGCATTGCCCAGTCCGGGCAATTGGGTTATTTTGAAGAGTAAGGATACGCCCCGGTTCCCAGCCTCCAGTCGGGCGATCGGCAACTTCGGACGTAAAGGAAAGGACTCAACACCATGTGGGATTATACAGACAAGGTCAAAGATCATTTCATCAACCCCCGCAACGTCGGCGAAATGGAAAATCCGACCTGTTCCGCGGAAGTCGGCTCCCTGGCCTGTGGGGACGCCCTTCGGCTTATGCTCAAACTCGACGAGAATGAACGGATTCTCGACGCCAGATTTCTCACCTTCGGCTGCGCCAGCGCCATCGCTTCTTCGTCGGCCCTCACCGAAATCATCAAGGGGATGACCCTCGAGGAAGCCGGGAAGGTGACCAACCAGGATATCGCCCATTACCTCGGAGAACTGCCCGAGCAGAAAATGCACTGTTCGGTCATGGGGCGCGAGGCGCTCGAAGCCGCCATCCGCAACTACCGCACCGGCACCGACCAGAAGGTCGAACTCGAAGGCCGGGTCGTCTGCACCTGTTTCGGTGTCACCGAGGTCGAAATCGAACATGTCATCCGCGACAACAACCTCACCACCGTCGAGCAGGTCACCAACTACTGTAAAGCCGGAGGCGGATGCGGCGGGTGCAAGACGGAAATCCAGCACATCCTCGACCGCGTGGCCGGGGCGGCCTCGGCGGCCATTCTTCCCTCGAAACGGCCGGGCAAACTGACCAACATCCAGAAGATCCGCCTGATCGAGGAAACCATCGTCCGCGAAATCCGCCCCTCGCTGGCCAAGGACGGCGGCGACATCGAACTCCTCGATGTCGAAGGGAACCATGTCCTCGTCGCCTACCGGGGTACCTGCTCCAACTGTCCCGCCTCGCCCGTCACGCTCAAGGATCTCGTCCAAGCGAAACTGCGTGAGTTCGTCGCCGAGGATCTCGTCGTCGAGGAGCACAAGTCATGAAAACGATCTACCTGGACAACAACGCGACCACCCGTGTGGCCGACGAAGTCTTCGAGGCCATGCGTCCCTATTTCACCGACCTCTACGCCAACCCGTCGAGCATGCACGTCTTCGGGGGCCAGGTCGGCAAACCCCTCAAACACGCCCGCGAACAGGTCGCGGCATTGCTCAACTGTTCGCCGGATGAAATCGTCTTCACCTCCTGCGGTACCGAGAGTGACAACACGGCCATCCACGGTATCCTCGAAGCCTACCCCGAGAAACGCCACATCATCACCACCCGTGTCGAGCACCCGGCCGTGCGCACCACCTGCCGCCACCTGCGCGACCAGCACGGCTACCGTCTGACCGAACTGCCCGTGGACGCCAAGGGGCAGCTCAACCTCGACGAACTCAAGGCCGCCATCACCCACGAAACGGCCATTGTCAGCATCATGCACGCCAACAACGAGACCGGCGTGATCTTCCCCCTCGAGAAGATCGCTGAAATCGTGGCGGAATCAAACGCATTCCTCCACACCGACGCAGTGCAGTCCGTCGGGAAAATCCCGATTGACCTGGCCAAAACTCCGATTGACCTGCTGGCGCTTTCCGGCCACAAACTCCACGCCCCAAAAGGGGTCGGGGTGCTCTACATCCGCCGGGGAACGCGTCTGACACCCTACCTCACCGGCGGCCATCAGGAACATGGCAAGCGCGCCGGGACCGAAAATGTGCCCTATATCATCGGTCTGGGAGCCGCCTGCGAACTCGCCTCGAAACACATGGAGGAAGAAAACACCCGCGTGCGCGCTCTGCGCGACCGACTCGAGACAGGTCTCCTGAAGTCCTGTCGCGATGCCTATCTGAACGGCGATCCGGTCAATCGACTCCCCAACACCTCCAACATCAGTTTCGAGTTTGTCGAGGGCGAATCCATCCTCCTCCACATGGACGCGCTGGGCATCTGCGCCTCGTCGGGGTCGGCCTGTACCTCCGGTTCGCTGGAACCGTCCCACGTCATGCGGGCCATGGGCGTCCCCTTCACGCGGGCGCACGGCTCGACCCGTTTCAGCCTGAGCCACTACAACACCGCCGAAGAAGTCGAGTTCGTGATCGAGCACATGCCGCCGATCATTGACCGCTTGCGGGCCATCTCTCCCTTCGGACGGTGCATGAAACAGTGACAGGTAACTCGAACAAGATAAACATGGCACAAAATCCCCCCCTCCGCATTCTGCACCTGGCCAGCAGCGAACGCTGGACCGGAGCGGCGGAGCCTTTGACCAGCCTCGCCCTCCAGCAGATGCGTCTGGGCCATCAGGTCTGGATCGGGTGTGTCCCCGGCGGCACCTTTGAGGAAAAAGCGAAAGCCACTGGCGCCCACGTCGTGACCCTCTTCCACCTCAACCGGCGCCTCCACCCTCTCCACATGCTCTCGGACCTGTGCGCTCTCCCCCGCTTCTGTCGCGAAAACCAGGTGGATATCGTCCACTGCCACCTGATCCACGACCACTGGCTGGCGGCCCTGTCGCTCTGGCCCACCCGGCGCTGTCACGCCGGGCGGCCGTTCCTGATCCGCACACGCCACGGCAGCCGGGAACCCCACACGGACTGGTTCCACCGGCAACTCGTCAACCGCCTCACCGACCGGGTCGTCTGCGTGTCGCGCCACGTGGCCCAGCTCACCGAAACCGCCTTTCGCATGCCCGCCGGGGCGGTGGCCAACGTCGCCGGAGGGGTCAACCTGGAACGCTTCAACCCGAATCTGGACCGCACGGCTATCCGCCAGGAACTCGGCATTCCGCTCGACGCCCCCGTGGCGGGTATCGTGGCGCGAGTCCGCGCCGGGCGTGGGGTCCGCTGGCTCATGCGGTCCGTCCCGCTCCTGCTCGAAAAAATCCCGAACGCTCATGTTGTTATCTTTGGGCGCGGAGAACTCAAAAAGTGGTTTCGGGGCGAAATCGAGAATCCCCGCTACCGCGGTCAGGTCCACAACGGCCTCTACCGCCAGGACGACCTGCCTCTGGCCTACGCGGCCTGTGACGTCTCTCTCTTCCTCGGAATGGGAAGCGAAGGGACCTGCCGCGCCATTCTGGAAGCGATGGCCTGCGGCCGTCCCACCGTCGGGGCCAACCTGGGCCCCATCGCCGAGGTTATCGTCAACGGGGAGACCGGGTTGCTCGTCCAACCCAACTCCGAGGAAGACCTGGCCAACAAACTGACCGCCATGCTGAGTGATCGCGAACGCTGTGCCCAAATGGGCCAGGCCGCCCGCCAACGCGCCGAAACCCACTACACGGAAGAGGCGCGCGCCGAAGCGTTCATGCAAATCTACACCGAGACACTTCATCCTGAAAACCGCAGTTGAACGCCCCTGCTCCGGCTTTCCTCATAGGCGGGCGAGACGCCCGCCCTCCCAGGAAACGCCATTTTATGGGGAAAGGGCGGTTGCCGGGACCGCCAATCTCCCGATTGGCACGATCAGTCATAACCGCCAATACTGTTCGGCACATATCCTGCTTGTCGTAGTGAGGATTCCGCAGCCTGTA
>DAOPYU010000377.1:0-4660 GCA_035353095.1 Candidatus Sumerlaeota bacterium
CTCTCAAGGTGACGGCGGCGTTGCCGCCCCCCGCCAAACAACTCGAGGCGGTCAACACGAAGGCCTTCAAGGTGAACAGCCCGCTGTGGAACAGCCGGGTCAAGGCCCTCATTGTCAACTGGATTCCCCATTGCATTGACTATTGCAACAACCGGAGTCTGCCGCAGGGGGGGATTGACAATTTCGAGGAAGCGGCCAAGGCCGTGGCGGGACAGCCGCACGGAAAGCACAAGGGCTATCCGTTCTCGAATGCGTGGGTCCATCAGACCGTTGAGGCGATGTGTATTGCCCTGATGGTGGACCCGCAGGGCGATCCGGACATCATTGAGGCGCAGAAGAAAATGAAGGCCACGCTCGATGACTGGATTCCGAAGATTCTGGCGGCCCAGGAGCCGGACGGCTATCTCCAGACCCGCTTCACGCTCGACCCGGAAGTGAAGCGCTGGGACGACCGGACGCGCGGCGAGCACGAGGGGTATGTGGCCGGGTATTTCCTGGAATCGGCCATCAACCACTACATGATGACGAACCGTCAGGACGCCCGGATGTACGAGGCGGCGAAGAAACTGGCCGATTGCTGGTGTAACAACATCGGTCCGGCGCCCAAGAAGGAGTGGTTCGACGGTCACCAGGAGATGGAACAGGCGCTCGTGCGGTTCGGGCGGTTCGTGAATGATATGGAGGGCGCTGGCAAGGGAGAAAAATACATCCAACTGGCCAAGTTCCTTCTGGATTCCCGCAAGAACGGCGGCGAGTACGATCAGAGCCAGGTTCCTGTCGTCCAGCAGTACGAAGCGGTGGGGCATGCCGTGCGCGCCATCTACACTTACTCGGGCATGGCCGATGTGGCCGCCGAGACGCACGATGTGGACTACCAGAGCGCCGTCATGTCGCTCTGGGACAATCTGGTCAACAAGAAGTATTATGTGACGGGTGGGATCGGCAGTGGCGAGACCTCCGAGGGGTTCGGTGGAAACTATTCGCTGGGCAACAACGCCTACTGCGAGTCGTGTTCGAGCTGCGGCATGATTTTCTTCCAGTACAAACTGAACCTGGCCTATCAGGATGCCAAGTACGTGGATCTGTACGAGGAGACGCTTTACAACGCACTGCTTGGCTCGATTGATATGGAAGGGAAGAACTTCTATTACACGAACCCGCTTGAGGTGGATGGACCGCGTACGCCGTGGCATGTGTGTCCCTGTTGTGTCGGGAACATTCCCCGGACCCTGTTGATGATCCCCACCTGGACGTATGCCCGGGGACAGGACACGATCTATGTCAATCTGTTCATCGGCAGTACGGCCACGATCGAGAAGGTGGCCGGGACCGATGTCGAAATGGTTCAGGTGACGGATTATCCGTGGAACGGCAAGGTGGCCGTCACGGTCAATCCGAAGGAAGAGAAGGAATTCACCGTCAAGGTCCGGTCTCCGCGCCGGAACGTGAGTTCGCTTTATACGGAAACACCCGATGCGAATGGGATTACGTCCATTTCCGTAAACGGTGAGCCGGTCAAGCCCACACTCGACAAGGGGTATGTCGTTCTGACCCGGAAGTGGAAGGCGGGTGACAAGATCGAGTTCGAGTTGCCGATGAAGGTCCAGCGGATCAAGGCGAGTGAAAAAATCAAGGCCGATATCGGGCGGGTGGCGCTGCGGTACGGCCCGATGATCTACAACATTGAAGACGTGGATCAGGATATCAACCAGGTGCTCAGCCCCGATTCGCCTTTGACGACCGAGTGGAAAGCCGACCTGTTCAAGGCCGTGAAGGGCGCGGCCGAGGGGGTGATGGCGATCAAGGGACAGTTTGCCAACGGTTCGCCTCTCCTGGCGATTCCGCATTACGCCCGGAACAACCGGAGCGATCAGGCGACCGGGAAGGCGCGGGAGGAAGCGGCCAAAGGAAGCGGTGTGGATTATTCCGGCGCCACGGCGGGCGAAAACAACGGCGCCCCGCAGGAAGGCCGTCGGCGGCCTCCTGTAACGCCTTCTATCGTCTGGATCAAGGATAAATAGCGGACGAGCGACGAACTTCACTCAAAAGAACAGGATTCGATGCCATGAAAAATCTCAAAAGCGTGTGTGCCTCGTCGTTTCTGGCCTGTTGTCTTGTGGGGACCGCTCTGGTGGGGGCGGCGGAACCGATCAAAAACGCGGTTCCCTATGCGGCGCGTCCCCTTCCTTTGACCGATGTCCGTTTGACGGGGGGACCGCTCAAGAACGCGCAGGATCTCGACGCCAAATACCTGCTCGATCTCCAGCCGGACCGGATGCTGGCCTTCCTGCGGATTCGGGCGGGTCTGAAGGAAAAAGCGCCCGGGTACGGCGGGTGGGACGGGGGGCAGGGAAAACAACTCACGGGTCACATTGCCGGGCACTACCTTTCGGCGGTGAGTCTGATGTGGGCGGCCACGGGGGACACCCGGTACAAGGAACGGGCCGATTACATCGTCAGGGAACTGAAAGAGATTCAGGACAAACAGGGCGATGGGTATCTGGGCGCACTGACCGATGACAAGGGGACCGATGGAAAAACTCTGTTCAATCAGGTGGCGCAGGGCGACATCCGTTCCGGCGGGTTCGACCTCAACGGCCTCTGGTCGCCGTGGTATGTCGAGCACAAGATCTACGCCGGACTGCGCGATGCCTACCGTTATACCGGGAATCCACTGGCGCTTGAGGTCGAGATCAAGTTCGCCGCTTGGGCCGAGGGGATTCTGTCCAAACTCAATGACGAGCAGATTCAGAAAATGCTCAACACCGAGTTCGGCGCGATGAACGAGGTGATGGTAGACCTCTACGCCGACACGGGGGACAAACGGTGGATGGCCCTGTCCGACAAGTTCCAGCACCACGCCATCGTGGACCCCTTGTCCCAGGAACGGGACATCCTGGGGGGAACTCATGGGAATACCCAGGTGCCCAAACTGATGGGGTCGCTCATGCGGTACATCTACACGGGGAGCGAGATGGATGGCAAGGCGGCGAAATTTTTCTGGGACCGTGTGGCGCAGCACCACAGTTTCGCCACGGGCGGCCACGGGCGCAACGAGTACTTCGGCCAGCCGGACAAGTTGAACGACATGGTGGACGGGCGGACCGCCGAGACGTGCAATGTCTATAACATGATCAAGATGTCGCGCACGCTCTTTTCACTTCAGCCGGAAATCCGGTACGCCGACTTCCACGAACGGGCGTTGTACAACCACATTCTGGGTTCGATCGATCCCACGGACGGCTGGACGTGTTACATGACGCCGGTGGGACGCGGAGTCCGGCGCGAGTATGAGGAAAACATGCTCGATGGCGGATTTACCTGTTGCGTGGGAACGGGAATGGAAAGCCACGCGCTCCACGCCTATGGGCTTTACTACGAATCGGGTGACAAACTCTGGGTCAATGTGTACGCTCCCTCGAAGGCGGAGTGGAAGGCCGCCGGGGTCAAATTCGAGATGGAAACCGCGTTCCCGGAAGGGGAGACGGCTTCTCTGAAGATAACGGCGGTCGATTCTTCAAAAGAATGGACGCTATTACTGCGGCGCCCTTACTGGGCAGGGGAGGGGTTCTCCGTCAAAGTCAATGGCGAGGCGGTGAAGGACTTGCCGAAGCCGGATTCCTATGTCGAGTTGAAACGGACCTGGAAAAACGGGGACACGGTGACGTTGACGCTTCCCAAGGCGCTTCGCGAGGAGCCGCTGCCGGACAATCCGCGCCGGGTGGCGCTGATGTGGGGACCGCTGGTGCTCGCGGGCGACGTGGAACAGGAAATGGCGGGTCGCGAGGAAAGACGGCGCGCGCCCAAGGCCGCCGGTCAGGCGATCCCGGTGTTCCTGTCGGCCAACCTGCCCATCGAAAAGTGGCTCAAGTCGGTCGAGGGAAAACCGGGCACCTTCCGGACCGACGGGGTGGGGAAGGAGCGGGACGTCGAATTTGTGCCGTTCTATCGCCTGCATCGTCGGGCCTATGGAGCGTACTGGGATCTCTACACGCCCGAGGAGTGGAAACAAAAGGCCGACGCATACGCCGCCGAACAGGCGAAGCAGCGCAAACTCGAACAGGCCACGGTGGCGTTCGTCCAGCCGGGCGAAATGCAACCGGAGACGGACTACAAGTACCACGGCGAGGGCACCCGGGTGACGCGCGCGATGGAACGCGCGGCGCGGACCGGCGGCCAGTGGTTCTCGTTTGAAATCCCCGTGGACGCGGAACACCCGATGGCGCTGGTTGTGACGTACAGCAGCGACGAACGGCAACCGAAGGCCTTCGAAATCCAGGTCGAGGGACAGCGGGTGGGCGAACAGACCGTTGACCGCCGCACGCCTGAACAGGAACCGAAGTTCTTCGATGTCGAGTACAAGATTCCCGGGGAACTGTTGAAGGACAAACAGAAGGTGACGGTGCGCTTCCAGGCCGCCGCGGACAAGCAGATCGGGACGGTCTGTGGTATCCGGATGATCCGTGCCGATGCGGAACGCTGATTGCGAGACGGATTGAAGGACCGTTATTGGGAGATGCAATAGAACAAAAGAACGCGGAGGGAACACTCTGCCTGAGTCGCCCCATTTCTGGGGGGATCTCAGGCAGAGTTGTTTCCGGTAGGGTTGTTCATCTAAAAACCGCAGTTGAGGCTGGAAAACGTGTCTTTTGTTTTTGTG
>DAOPYU010000378.1:0-4656 GCA_035353095.1 Candidatus Sumerlaeota bacterium
AAAAAAACATACTCAGACCGGACGTTCAACGGCGGTTAATCAGCGATGGGAAGGCTTTCAGACAGGCTCTGAGCGCATGAAAAGACGAACTCCAACTCTGGACAAGACACGGAACGCAACCCCTCCCCACCAGACGCTGGCCGCGCTGGGGGAAAACGCGCTCGTAGAGCGGATTGCCCAATGGATGCGTCAGGGAAACACCCTCGATCCGTCCCCAAAGGGGAAGCAACCGGGATCGCAGGTTCCCCCGTGGGCCGCACAGACAGTCCTGACCGGGATCGGCGACGACACGGCCCTCGTTCAACTGGGGGGAAAAACGGGACCGCGCCTGGCCTTGACAACCGACCTGCTCGTCGAAGGGACGCATTTTCTCTCCTCCCATCCGCCTCGCATTCTGGGCGCGAAGGCGGTCGAAGTAAACCTGAGCGACCTGGCGGCGGCGGGCGCCTGGCCCGCGTGGATTCTGGTCTCGCTCGGAGTCCATCCCGGACTCTCTCCGGAATGGATCGAGGCGCTCTATGCCGGAATGCGCGACGCCCTGGCCCCGTATGCGTGTCCCTGTCTGGGAGGCGACACCGTCCGCTCGGAAGGGGTGGTATTGAACATCGTGGCGGGCGGGTTTCTGGCGCCCGGGACGGAACCGCCCCTGCGGAGCCGCGCACGGGTGGGACAGTCGCTCTATGTCACCGGAACGCTCGGCGACTCGCGGGCGGGGCTGCAGATGCTTCTCCGGGAGACGGAGGGAGTCTCCGATGAAACGGGACCTTCACGGACAACGGACAAAAAAAAGATGAAACGGCCCGAGGCCGCCCCTGGCGCTCTTCATCTGCCGGAGCGGGATCGAGCCTTTCTGCTACAGCGCCACCAGGCCCCCCGGGCGCGTGTGGCCGCCGGAGGAGTCATCGCGCGGTTGTGCCCCGACGCGGCGATGATGGACCTGAGCGACGGCCTGGCGTGCGACCTGCCGCGCCTGGCACACGCCTCGCACTGCGGGTTCGAGGTGCGCCTGGCATCGCTGCCCCTCTCGCCCGCATTGCGCCGGTACGCAACCGCCTGTTCCGTCGCACCAGACCAGATCGCCCTGGCAGGCGGGGAAGACTACGAGTTGCTGTTTGCCACCTCCGAACCGCCGGAACGCTGGTGCGAGGCGGTAGCCCAGGCGGCGGGGGGACGCCCCCTGCGGATCACGCGGATCGGGCGGGTGACGGCAGAGTCAGACAACGTCCGATTCGTCAATCGCCGGGGAGAAACGGTCCTTCCCTCGGAATCGAGTTTTCTGCATTTCTCGGGAAAAGAAGACTGATACGAATTTGCATTCAAGATGACACAAACCCTCGAAGGGGGGCGTGCTGAAACCGCTTTATTCAACCTCGAAAGAACACAAGAGGCACGAAAGCCCCCTCTTCTTTCGAGTATTTCGTGCCTTTCGTGGTTAAGGGGTCTGCGGTATCCTTTTGATTGCAACTGGGTATGAGTTGGACGCCTTCTGAAGCACCGGGATCGAGGCCAGACCATCCTCTCTCCCCCTTCTTTTGTCCACCCATCCAACCGGCACGTCCCTTGATCCCCGACATCACACTTGAAGTACCCGTAGCACGCTTTCCTCACAGGCGGGCGAGACGCCCGCCCTCCCAGAAATGCCCACTTTGGGGGGAGAAAGCGGTTCCCGGGAGCGCAATCTCCTGATTGGCGCAGGAAGGCAGAGCCTCACCCCAAAGGAAACAGAACCCAACCATTGTTGCCCCACACAAGAATAAAAAAAACTCTTTTCCTGTCCACAACGGCGGTTTTCAGGTTGATTGTCAGGATTTCGCGTTCTGCGGCGGACGGGTTTTCCAACGCTTGTGAAACCAGAAGTATTGTTCAGGGTGTTCGCGGATGGCGTCCTCGATATACCCGAGGTACGCGCGCGTGAGGCGCTCGACTTCCGCCTTGCGGTCGGCCGACGGATCGGGGTGAATCGGGGGATAGAACCGCAGATAGTGGCGCCCGTCCACGGGGTCCCGGCGCGCCAGTCCCACGGTCAGAGGAATCTTGAACCGGCAGGCCAGCAGGGCCGGTCCGACCGCCGTTGAAGCCGGGTACCCGAAGAAGGGAAGAAAAATCCCCTCGTGGCGGGCATCCTGATCGGCCAGCAGAACCATGCAGAGCCCGTCGCGTAACCCCTGCAGAAGGGGACGAATCGGGTCCTCCCGGGTCGAGATGATGTCCCAGCCGAACAGGCGACGGTTCCGGGCCACGAGTTCCTCGACCAGGGGATTGTGCATTGGCTTGGCCACGGCGGCCGCCTTGAGATGGCGGTGAACCGAGAGGTAGTCAATGGCCAGTTCCCAGTTGCCGAAGTGGGCGCTGGCCAGAATGCTGGCCCCCTGACCGATCCCGCCCTCACGTCCGTACTCTTCGCCTTCCACCCCTCCGACCAGCCGTTCGAGCGCCGCCGCGCCCCCTTTCCCCACAATCAGGGGGAAAAATCCGAGCATATAGGCGAAATGGGCCACACAGTCACGCGCCACACGGCTGCGCCAGGCCGCAGAACGATCCGGAAAAACGCGCCGGAGATTGTCCAGCACCACGGTCCGGCGGATGGGCGCCAGCGTCTGCCAGACCCACGCAATCCCCCGGCAGACCGCACCATGACAGCACTCCGGCACAAGACGCAGAAAAAAACGGGTCCCCACGACGAGACCATACTCGATACGGTGACCGAAGCGGGGGGACTGAGAAGCGGACGAGGCCACGGGTCGAGATCTTTTCCTGGAGTCGGATGTAAGGGCCTCCGATGGACGCCGATACGCCCCCGGTTACAACCCGAAGCGGGGGGGAATTCTATGTTTCGCCCCGCCATCTCTCGAAAAGAAACGGCGGGGCGCATGGCAGACTGGCCGAAACGATTTCAAATCCCCGAGTTCAAGCAAGGCGAATCCGCCTTGGCCACCTCAGAAACCCGATCACGCAGGCGGAGTTCCCCCGGGCGCGCCTCCGGTGGGAGCGCCGCCGGGCGCCGCCGATCCCCCGGTACTCCCAGCCGCCCCGCCAGCGCCGGGGGCCGCATCGGCAGCGGGCGTATCATCCGGCGCTTTCATCGGCAGTCCCGCTTTTTCCAGCGCCGCCTTCATCCACCCGTCCACATCCATCTGGAGTTTGTCTTTTTTCCACGCCAACCGCTCGGCCAGCGCCTTGTCCCCCGTACTGGCATCCCCCAGCACCGGGTTGGGTTTATCATTGACCAGGAACTTATCGGTGCGCTTCGACACATTCTCAATCGTCGCGGGCGCTTCGATCAGAACCACCACCTTCACCATATCCGGAGCCAGCCCCAGGTTGGCCGGTGGCTGTTGAATATCCAGCCCCTCGATCCGAAAATGATCGGACGTCCGGGTAATTTCATACAGGTATTGCATCGCGTTCTTGTTCGACGCCGTGAAAGTGATGCGCAGGAGCGTGGCCACCCCGATCTGCTTGCGCTGAGACATGTAGGCGGGCACTTCAGAACTGCCAGCGGCGCCATAGCCGCCCATCATGCCACCCCCCATCCGGCCGCCGCCATAATAAGCCCCTCCACCGCCGCCATAGCGGCCGCCCCCGTATGCGCCCCCGCCATAACGTCCTCCACCCATCGCGCCGCCCGGCATCATCCCCGGCGCCGCGCCTGTCGCGCCCGTCGCGCCCGTCGCGCCGGTGGCGGCATCGGGCATCACTTCCGGCTCCGCATACGGATCCACATAATACTTGTCACTGGGGACGGTCCCGGTCACGCCCGACACCATGCCTGCCCCCATCGGTTGTCCGACGCCTCCCACTGCGGTTCCCGCTCCAGCCTGCGGCGGAACGCCCGCAGCGCCCGCCGCCGGTGGGGTACCGGCGTTGGCCTGAGCCTGCTGCACGGCCTCCGCCGCCGACTGATAACTGACCATGTTGAACTCACGCTCCAGTTTGACTGCATCAATCGAGACCACCCCATTCTTGCGGGCCAGAGCCAGGAGTTTTTCGAGGTGGAACAACTGGCGGTGGAGGTAATAGAGTTTCAAAGGGTCATCGGGAAAATTCGTCTTGAAAATTTTGCGCAACGAAGCGGCATTGAGGTCGGTCTGGTTGTCAATCTTCACCGGCGCCCCCCCGGCCACATCCAGTTTCTGCTGGATGAGGGCCGAAAGCCGAATCTTGGCCAGAACGGGCACCATCGAGCCGGAATCGGTTGCCGAGGCGGACCGGCCCAGCGTCCCCGGGATCGTCTGACTCGGCTTCTGCATGTGCAGCGCCATCCCGGGGTCCAACCCGGCAACCGCCTGGGCATACGCGGCATGGCTCCTCAGATAGGTCGGGTCCGTTTCGGGGACAATATTGAACATCGAGAACTGGTTGTTGACCGCGATAACCGCGGCCTGCAGGTCGGCGCCCGCCAGGGTCAGGTCAAGGGGGATCTGCCAGCTCTTGTTGCTCCCCGTGAGGAAGGAAAGCTGAAGCGGGTTGGTCATCTGCGTGTTGATCGTGGCCGTGGTGTCGTCGGTCAGAATGGCGTCCCCGGGCCAGACCTGCTGCCCCTCGTAAGCGGTCTTCATGTTGATGAGCCGCTCGATCTGATGCGCCAGAATCCCTTCGATCGCCGTGTCCTTCCACTCCTTGATCTTGTTCCAGTCCTGCAATTTTTTATTATAG
>DAOPYU010000379.1:0-4653 GCA_035353095.1 Candidatus Sumerlaeota bacterium
GGGGGACCTGCGCGACTGCGATCTGGCGATGCTCCCCGCCAACGCGCTCCGGCCCGAAGACGACCGGTTTCTCGACGACCTGACCTTGGACGATCTGAGAGCACGTCACCCGGAGATCCGGATCGAGGCGGAGGACCTGTGCGCGACGGAATGGGTGGCGGGGTGGATTGAGATGCAGAAGGAAGGGAACCTTCATAACCGCAACAACCTGGGAATCCGATGAATTGGAGATACCCGGCGGGTGATCGGGAAAAGGTCCCGGGAAAATTCCGGAAGGTTGAAAGAATGTGGATCGCAAGCGCCAACGGCGCGAGGTTATACCAGCCTGGGGCATCGCCCCAGGAGCAGGACGGTTTCTTTGAACGAAGGGCTGAAAGCCCGAATTATGTGGGGTTTCTGTCCCATTTCCATAGTCCGGGCCTTCAGCCCTTGTGAAGAAAGAGGACGCCAGTCCTGGGGCGACGCTTCGCTTGCCCCAGGCTGGTATAAATTCGCGCCGTTGGCGCTCCCTGCGGTTTTCAGGTTCAGAAGCCCCCCCTTCGGGGTCCGATGAAAACCCGTGAGGGGGCTACAACAGGATAAGATTTTTCGCATTTCAGGCAGAGAGAGGGAGTTCCCGATATGCAGACCCGTCCCGTGGCGCCCGAAGGATTGGAACAGGCGCATCGCACGATCGCCGAATACTTTGTCCGACACCCGGAACAGGCCGCGATTCGCGAGGCGTTCGGGCGCGCGTTCGAGACGCTGGTCGAGTGTTTCCAGCGCAACGGCACGCTTTTCCTTTGTGGTAACGGCGGCAGTTTCGCGGACTGCCAGCATATCAGCGGCGAGCTGATGAAGACTTTCGAGCGCAAGCGTCCGCTGCCGGAGGACTTCCGGGACAAACTGCGGCAGGACCCCGTCGGGGCGGATCTGGTCGAGGAACTCCAGAGCGGATTCCGGGCGATCCCGCTGGGCCTGAGCGCCTCACTCGTCAGCGCCATCTGGAACGACTCCCCGACGCCCAATATTCACTACGCGCAGGAACTGACCGTGCTGGCGCGGCCGGGCGACGTGCTCCTGGCGATCTCAACCAGTGGTCGGGCGCGCAACGTGCTCAACGCGATGGCGGTGGCGCGGGCGCTGGGGGTGCCGGTGATCGCTCTGACCGGCCCGGATGGGGGCGACGTGGCCCGGCAGGCGGACATCGCCCTGCGGTTGCCCGGCCAGCGGACCTGCGAAATCCAGGAAGCCCACCTGCCCTGTTACCATCTCCTTTGCCTGGCGGTCGAGCAGGCGTTTTTCACGGAAGCGCGGGGGTAGGCCTCGGAAACACCTCATTGTCCATACGATATTTTGCTTATCGAAGTTCCCTCTTCGGGCCTTCAGACAAAGAGAAAAGCGGCTTTGAGGTGGCATGGGCGTCTCGCCCATGAAGGGGCTCCGGGACAAAGACCCCAAAATCCCCGACTCTGCCGACGAGAACGCCGGCCATTCACCCTGAAAACCGCTGTTGAGGAGAGAAAGAAGTCTTTTGCTCTTTCTTTATGGGCTGAAACGGTTTGGGCTTCCTCACCTTCCGGGTGAAGCCTTTTGACCGCGCCAATCGGGAGATTGGCGGTCCCGGGAACCGCCCCTTTCCCCAAAAGGGGCATTTCATGGAGGGCGGGCGTCCTCGCCCGCCTGAAAGAAAACCGAAATACAGGCGTTCAACTGCGGTTTTCAGGTTCACGGGCGGGACGCCCGTGCCACCTCCGGGTCCTCCCCTTATTTACGGACGCGGCCCCCCTGCATTTCCCTCTTCAAACAAGAACCTCGCAATTCTCGGACAAGGAGAAATTCTTCGGGTAGGCCGAACCCGTCCAACGGACCAGTCGGCCTCTATTTTTTGAGATACCGATCCGCGTAGTCGCAGAAGACTTTCCAGTCGTCCTTCCCGATGGCGTGTTTGCCCGGGCGGATGTGGTAACCGATCACGCCGGGCACGAGCTGGTTGACCGGGGGCATGTCCTTGACCTCCAGCCCCTGGGTCCCGAGGATCTCGTAAACCGGCGAGGCGAACCGGGCCGACAGAAACTCGCCGCGCGGGTCGGACCACTTGTCCTCCTCGGCGCTGCACACCAGGACGGGCCGCGGCGCCAGCAGGGCGATCAGCTCGTGCTGATCCATCGGCAGGTCCGTCTCGTTCTCGTTGAACTTCTTGAAGTTCTCACAGAACCAGTGGGGGAACGACGTGTTGATGCGCCAGACGGTCTCGCCCACCTCGCGTTTGCTGAGCGCCGCGCCGCCGCAACCGGACTGGTTCGAGACGATCAGGGCGAACCGGGGGTCGGTGGCGCCCGCCCACAGGGCCGTCTTGCCCAGGCGCGAGTGCCCCATGACCGCCACGCGTTTGCCGTCCACGTCGCCGTCCGTTTCGAGGTAGTCCAGCGCGCGGCTCAGACCCCACGCCCACGCGCCGATTGTGCCCCACTCGTCCGGACCGGGCCGGGTTTGACCATCCTTGTAGAAACAGGGCTGAACGCCGTTCTGGAACCCGTCGTCGAAGTCGGGATCAATGTCGCTAGTGTGGATGGTCGCGAGGGCGTAGCCGCGCGAGAGAACATACTCGACGCTCCAGTCCTCGGCGGCGGTCCCGCGCGACTTCTCATTGGCGCGGTTGTCCTGGATGCCCAACTTGTCGTTGTTATAGACCCAGTTCTGGGCCAGGGGCAGGTCGGGGTCGGACACGACGGTGTGGTTCCCCCCGAAGTTCAGCCCCAGGAAGGCCGGGACCGGTTTCGACACGCCGTTGGGGACGAAGAGCAGCATCCGCATCGTCGGCCCGTCGGGTTTGTCGGTGAGGGGGATCAGGATCTCCTTGCGGGTGGCTTTCCCCTTCAGGGCGTCGGTCTTGTTTGTTTCGACCTTGAAGTCGCGGTTTTTCGCCCGGGCGGGCGCTTTGCCGTATTCGAGTTTCTCGAAGAGCGCCAGCAGCTCGGGCCGTCGGGTCTTTTCCCACATCTCCGGATTCTTAACCGCCTTGCCGTCCTCGCAGATCAGCGCGTCCGGCAGGACGTAGGGCGGAATTTTTGCCTCGTCGTAATTGGGTTTGAATTCCTTCTGCCCCTGGGCACAGGCCCCTGCGGGAAGGAACACGGGCAACAGGCTTAGAAGACAGGGAAGGATCTGTTTGCGGGTGAACATGATGGTTTCTCCTTTTCATTGATTGTGTCACACGAATTTCTAAATGGAACGAATCCCCATCGTTCCAGAGGCCGGGGGAGTTCCCTGCTCATTTGCCACCGGAACATTCTTCAAGTCGGTCAGCAGTGTTTCATACAGACGATCGACCTTTTCTATTTTCTGGGCGACCTCGTCCTCATTCAAACGACAGGAGGCATAGGCCGCTGCCGCGAGAATCCGATCAAACTTCTTTGTGTTGTACTTTCTCAGTCCGCTCCGATTCAGACGCAATTGTCTCATGAGTTCCTTGTAGCCCGTAGTGATTTTCTGGAGTTCTGTCTTTTTCGGCCCATCCGGTAAGAACGGCAATACACATTTCTCCTGATATGACGACTGGATCCGCAAGGACTCTATGAAGACCTCGAACCCACTTTTTTCCATGAAGTTCGGCTCGAAACCGGCGCGTCTGGCCTGCGCGGTCATTCCGATCAGATCGAGGCAGATCAGATCCATACCCGAAGGCGGGGCAATATTGAAATTCACCTTCAGACGCTGGAGTTGGTCCAGAATCGCGTTCTTTCGGGTGGGATCCTGCAGAAAGAGAAATGCGTTCCGGTAAATTGTTCCGGCATAGGACAAGGCCGTCTCGGGGTAGGGACTGGTTCTTAAAGAAACCGATGAAAACAGTTCATTGTGGACAAACTTCACCAATGTTTCCGCGTTCCAGAGCGCCTCCTCAATCCGGTTGTCTTTCAGTTTCAGCATCGCATCCAGATAAACCATCCCCAAAACCGGCATGAGACGCAGGGGTTCAAGGCTTACAGGGCATTCATCTGTCGCCGGACCCTCGGCGGCAAACCACGCCTCCATCGTATAATCCGGCTGTTGGATCGTTCTGGCAAATGCGGCACACAAGGGGGTCATGGCCCCGATGCGCAGTCGGTACGGTTCGATCATGTCAACAGTCATGGGTGCAGAATTCGAGGACAGTTCCTGTGCGATCGTCTGGAGAGCCGTTTCGTGTGTGGACAACAGTGTTTTGAACTGATGTAAGGAATTGAGCGTGACCGGACTGAACGGTTGAACACGAAGATCTTCCGACGAGATGGTAAACCGCAGGTGGGTCCAGTAGTCGAACTTTGAGCGCATCTCGGGAGTGAATTTGGAGAAAACCTTGTATTCCGAGTACTGGGGGATTCCCCAGTACAACACGACCCCGATCAGGGCGATTGTGCCCACGATCCAGTGGAGCGCTTTGCCGCTTTTCCTGTGGAACCCCTTGTGCATCTGAGTCTCCCTTATCCCGAGGCGTCCGTGAGCGCCTCCCTCGGAAATTGAATGCTCTGCAACCTGAAGAATTTCACGTCCCTTTGATAACAAAATGTTCCAAAGATGCCAAGGAAATGTTGAGCCGTTCGGTAGAATGGGAAGAAGAATCCAGAAGTCATGGGATTAAAAAGGATCTCAGCCCGCTTCAGCGGGCTCTTCTTTGCACCCGCCTTCAGGCGG
>DAOPYU010000380.1:0-4627 GCA_035353095.1 Candidatus Sumerlaeota bacterium
GATGTTTCCTCCCTTTCGTTTGGATGTGTGGGTTCGTGAAAAGAACAAGTGAACCGAGGTCAGCATAGGAAACGAGAGGGAGATGCAAAAGGGGGGGAAACTTGCCGCTTCCGGCAAGTTTCGACTACTTGGCCTTCGCGTTTTACGGTTCAAAATAGAGGGATGGATATCAATCAAGGCCCGATCAGCTACCTCGCCCGGACCAACTTTCGTTCCCAGGGACAGCGCTTCGGCATTCAGCAGGCGGACCGCCGGGCGCACCTGTACGTGGTGGGCAAGACCGGGACCGGCAAGTCCAACCTGCTCGAACTCCTGGCCCGGCAGGACATTCTGGCCGGGCGCGGGTTCGTACTCCTCGACCCCCACGGCGATCTGGTCGAGCGCCTTGTCCCGCTGGCTCGGGAGAAACGGCCCCAGGACCTGATCTATTTCGACGTGAGCGACCGGGAGCATCCACTGGGTTTCAACCCACTGGAACAGATTGCGCCGGAGAAACGCGCCCTGGCCGCTTCGGGACTGCTGGAAGCCTTCAAGAAGATCTGGGCCGACTCGTGGGGTCCCCGCTCGGAACACGTCCTCCGGGCCGCCTTACTGACCCTCCTAGAGCAACCCGAGGCCACACTCGCAGACATTCCCCGGCTTTTTTCCGATGCCGCCTTTCGCAAGTCCGCCGCCGCCGAGGTCGCCAATCCGCACGTGCGCGACTTCTGGCTGCGAGAATACGAGGGGTATCCGGCCCGGTTTCGGGCGGAAGTCATCGCCCCTCTCCAGAACAAGGTGGGGGCCTTTCTCACCAACCCCCTGCTCGCGCGCATCCTCACCCAGCCCCGCAGCGACTTCAAGTTGGGTCAGGTGATGAACCAGGGCAAGATCCTGCTGGTCAACCTGGCCAAGGGGAAGATCGGCGAGGACACCGCCTCGCTCCTGGGCGCTCTGCTCGTCTCCCGGATCGGGCTGGCGGCCATGAACCGGGCCGAACTGCCCGAAAGCGCCCGGCGGGATTTCTTCGTCTATCTGGACGAGTTCCACACGTTTGCCGGGCCCAGCCTCGCCGGCATGCTGTCGGAACTGCGCAAGTACCGGGTGGGGCTGATCCTGAGCCACCAGCACTTCTCGCAACTCGACCCGGCTGTGCTCGACGCCATCCTCGGCAACGTGGGGACGGTCATCGCCTTCCGGGTCGGCCTGACCGAAGCCCAGGTTCTGGAGCAGGAATTCTTTCCTGTGTTCTCGGCCTCCGACCTCACCAACTTGCCCAATCACGCCATTTACCTCAAACTGTTGATCGACGGCCGCGTCTCGCGTCCCTTCAGCGCGGAAACCCTGCCCGCAGGGGATTTTTCAATCGATAAACAGTTACGTAAAAAAGAACAAATTTCTGTCGCCGCACAATGATAATGTCACTTTGTGTGCACGATAGAAATGTCACCTGATTTTTCTCACACTCCCTCTTGAGAGGAGGGAGTCATGAGTCAGGAGACATTGGCAATGAGTCAGAAGGAACGGGAACGCTTGGTGGTTCTGGAGCGGGTCAAATCGGGGGAATTGCTGCTGAAAGAGGCGGCGTGGGAGATGGAACTGTCGTTGCGCCAGACTGTGCGCCTCAACAAACGCTACCAGCGTGACGGGGCAGAGGGACTCGTGCATCAGAGCCGCGGCCTGCCCTCGAACCGCCGCTGCCCGCCCGAGTTCAAGCGCCGGGTCCTGGAGATTTACCGCGAGCGCTACCGGGGTTTCGGACCCACGCTGGCCTGCGAAAAGATGGCCGAGTGTGAGGGGATTGTCCTGAGCCACGAGACGTTGCGCCGCTGGTTGATCGAAGAAGGGCTCTGGCAGTGCGGCGCCAAAGAGCGCGTCCACCGGCGCCAGCGCAAGCGGCGCGAGCGCTTCGGCGAACTGTTGCAGATCGACGGCAGCGACCACGCCTGGTTCGAGGAACGCGGCCCCCGCAGCACGCTGCTGGTGCTGGTGGACGACGCGACGGGCCGTGTCCGGTTGCACATGGCCGAGGCCGAGACGACGCGCGCCGCCCTGACGGTGCTGCACAAGTGGGTCAAGGCCTACGGCGTGCCCGTCTCGATCTACGCCGACCGGCGCACGGTGTACTTCACCGAAGCGTTCCTTCACGAGTCCGACCGCCGCCGCGATCCGGCCGTTTTCACCGAGTTCATGCAGGTGACCGACCGGCTCGGCATCTCGATGATCGCGGCCTACTCGCCCCAGGCCAAGGGGCGCGTCGAACGCATGAACGGCACGCTCCAGGACCGCCTGGTCAAGGAACTGCGCCTGCGGGGCATCGCGACGATCGAAGAGGCCAATGCGATGCTCGACGCCTTTGCCGACGATCTCAACCGCCGCTTCACCCGCGAGCCCCTGCGCCCCGCCGACGCCCACCGCGCCGCCCCGCGCGGCCGCGAGCAGTGGGAGGCGTTCTTCTGCACGGAAAAGAGCCGCGTCGTGCAGAAGGACAACACGGTCAGTCTCAAGGGCGAGCAGTGGCAGATCCTCAAGCAACCCGGGGCGCCCCGGCCGGGCGAAAAAGCCCTCTGGCGCCGCCCCCTGTTCGGCGAGGCGGGCTGGTTCTGGCAGGGCAAACGCCTGCGCACACGCAACCTGGGACCGAAGCAGAAACCCGCGTCGCGTCCAGCCTCCCCAACGCGCGGGGGCCAGCCCCCGCACCCCCGGGATTTATCGCCTTGAGGTTCAAAGACGAAAGGAACGGGCTGAGACGGCCAGCCCGCTCCCGTCTTCGAACCCGGCGCGGGCGCTCGGGTCGCTTCCCAGCGGAGCCCTGTCCTCCCGGCCGGACAGAAAGACTACAACGGAAAAAACAAAAGGCAAGAGCCGAGTCCCAACACCCCAACACAAAGTGACATTTCTAAAATGCACAAACAGGTGACATTCTATTATGCGTTGACAAAAAAGAACAAATTTCTTGACAAACATCGGGCATGAAGCGAGACTATCAATGAGGAAGAATATTCATAGATAGATGTATTTGCAATTTTCAGGAGGCGAAGGCTAACACCTTGATTCTTCAGTCTTACCCGAAGGATTCGAGAAAGTCGAATTTCTTGAGGTTTTTGCCCCCGGAGGGGGCGACGGTAAAAAGCCGGGGGTGACCGAAGGTAACCCCCGGAAGAAAGCGCAAAACAAGTTCAAGCCCCGGAGGGGCGACAGAAACGTGAAGGATTGAGGGCTAACAAGTAATACTGTAATGGCGATATTGTGACCGAGAGCAAAAATGAGCGAGAGCAAGCGAAACAGAAAAGCGCCGAAAGCAAGATTGAAACGCCTGTCCAAAACAGCAGTCGATTCCAGAAGGCGCGTGAAGACCGCTTTCCTTGTTGTCATTGTGTGTGGCCTTCTTGTCTCTGTTCTGGTGTTTGTCGTCGTGGGAAACACTCGAACCGGAGAAGATTCTACGGTCTTGACAGCCGGGGAGAATTTTTCGCTCAATGCTCGCAAAGGCGATTTTATTCAACCGACATCGCTCAAGGAATTATTGGATCTGTCCGAAAATGACCTTCCCAAGGTCTATCTGGCAGTGATGAATCTCCTCTGTGCCGAAGGATTGCCGGGAACGGAGAAACTGAACGTGACGGAGTGTTCTGCACTGTTGGACAAATGGGCGGCACAGATCAAATCCGAAACTGATCGTCACCTTTACCGGTTCCGACAAGCCCCACATGAGTATGAGAACTCGGAGGGGTTCTTCCGGATGCTGATGCTCAACACTGTTCTCCAGCAGGATTTCGGTGTTCATTATAACCTCGAACGAATGCGCGAGATTGATTTCAGCAATTCGAAGGATCTGTTCATTCATGGGATGATCAACGATCCTAACGGCGGTACCTGCGCTTCCATGCCGGTTCTGGTCACGGCCGTTGCGCGGCGGCTCGGTTACCCCGTTCGCATTGTGACCGCCAAGGCGCATCTCTTTTGCCGCTGGGATGCCCCAGGGGATCGAATCAACTTGGAAGTAAGCGGAAGAGGTTTGAATATCTATCCTGATAAGTATTACACGATATGGCCCTTACAGGCAACGGATGCGGAGATCAAAGCGAATCGATTTCTCATCTCCTTATCTCCCAAGGAGGAATTGGCGAATTTTCTGGAGAGTCGAGGTCATTGCCTTGTGGGTAACAACCGTTTGCAGGAAGCCGAAGCCGTCTTTGCAAAAGCATCGGTACTTTGTCCCGACATGGGGCGTTACAAGGCTTTCCTCACCGACGTGCGAAAAAGACAGCAGATGGCGGCAAACATTGGTTGGCAAAGAATAGATCCCCAACGGGTGAATAGGGTGGTCAATCCGATAGATAATTGGGATGTTCCCGAGCACATGCGCCATTGGGACGAGCGTTATTTGTCCCGAACCTCAATTCCCGATCCCAACCCGTACGCGAATATCCAATCGAGCGCCGTCAACTATTTCGGAAATCCAACGGTGGGGGTACCACAGCAACCGCAAAATTTATACATGCAGAATTCGCCGTTGCAGCAACCGCCAACAGTCCAAGAGATGCCGTAGATAAAAGGAATCCAGATCATTCTGTTTATTCCAACAGCCTGAAAGGATAACACCATGAATTGCAAATCTGTTTTCATACGCACGTTGATCACGGCG